>CAYVPL010000388.1:0-1553 GCA_964453755.1 uncultured Planctomycetales bacterium | reverse complement strand
AGTGCCGATCGTGATCGTATTGCCGACTTGCGATGCGCTCGTGATGGCGGCGGCCTGCGGCTGCAACGTGCGCGCGGCGACCAGGTGAAACCCGTCGGCGGGTCCGGCGGCGTCCGGCCCGTTTTCGATGCGGAACCAGGTGGTGACGGAGCCGTCGCCGCCGCCGGCGACGATCACCTGCTCGCCGATCAGGTATTCGATGGCCGTGAGCGGCGCCTCGCTCGGCACCAAATCCACCGTCTCGACTTGCACGGCTTCGGCCGGCCGGCGCAGGTCGAATCGCGCCGCCGCGCCGTCGGCCCAGGCGATGATCAATTGGTCGCCGCGTCCCGGCAGCAGCAGCGCGCTCGGCAATCCGCGGCCGGCCGGGTCGTAGGGAATCTCGTGCTCGCTCAGCTCGGAAGTGATTTCTCCCGTCAGCAAATTCTCCGAGGTGGCGACCTGGCTGAACACGACGCGTCCGTCGGCCTTGACGTAAGCCAGCACCTCGCCCGCGCTGGAGATCCGGTAATCCACGCGCGTCACCGCCGACGCCGTGCCGGTCGTCACCGGCGCGCGCATCGCCTGCGCCAGCCGGCTCCAGCGCGCGCGCTCGGGCGTGACGCGCTCGATCATCCCGCCCCGGAAGGCCGCCGCGGCGCCGACCGCAAGATCCTGCGCCTCGGCGGGAATCGCCTCGTCGGCGAAGAATTCTTCCTCGAAGCCGAGCGTGCCCAGCACCAGGCTGCCGTCGTCGAGGGCCAGCGCGAGGCTGCTGCCGACCGCTTCGCGCGCGATCGCCACGACGCGGCGCGCCGGGTCCTCGATCAAATCGAGCCGGCTCAGTTCGCCGCCCTCCAGCGCGTTGAACAGCGCAACTTCGCCGCCATCGCCGAGCGTCAGGCCGAGGCAGGAGTGCTCATTGACTTCCGCGTGAATCCACGAGCCGCCGGCCGGCGGCGCTGGCAGGGCGTAGCGCGCGGGCGGACCCAGATCGGCGCCGCCGAACAGCGGCAGCACCACCAGCGCCAGGAACACGCAGATCCCAAGCACCGCGAAGATCACCAGCAGACCTCCCGTGCGAATCACCGCATCCACGATGCGGTCAATGACGACAACGCTCCGGCGCGTCTTGCGGACGCGCCGGAGCCGGGTGTTGCCGGAATTTTCCGATTCGGACAAAAAGTTTCCTTACTGGCCGGCAGGCGCCGCGGGCGGAAGCTCCGCGAGGCCGAGGTTCTTGCGCTCTTTCATGAGCACGTTCAGAGGCAGCGGCAGGTAGCCGTCTTTGACGACCGCCTCCTGGCCCTGGTAGGACAACACGTAGGACAGGAACTCGCCGCGCAGCGGATCAAGCGCCTTGCCCGGCTCCTTGTTGACGTAGAGCAGCAGGAAGCGCGCCATCGGATACTTGCCCGAGTAGGCGTTCTCCATGCTGGCCTCGTACAGAGTGTCGTAGGCGGTCTTCGACAGCGGCACCGCGCGCACGTCGGCGGTCTTGTAGCCGATGCCCGAGTAGCCGATGCCGTATTTGTCGGAGGCGACGGCCTGCACCACGGCGGACGAGCCCGGCT
>CAYVPL010000387.1:0-1577 GCA_964453755.1 uncultured Planctomycetales bacterium | reverse complement strand
GCGGCGAAGAAAGAAAGCCGCGGCCAGCGCCAGCGCAGCAGATCGGCCAGCGTCAGTTTTCGATTCACCAAGCCCAGCGCCATGGCCGCCGAAACGCGCCGCAGGCGGTTCGAAAGCGGGCGCGCATAGTTCTTCCAGGCGGTGAACACCCAGGCGTGGTGGATCAATTCGCTCCTGAGTTTCGTTCCGGCCCAGGTGCGCCGCACCAGGCGCGAGACGTGGTCGCGCATGGTGGCGAGCGTGTGATTGATCTGGAAGAGCGGATTGCTGGTGTTGCGCGCGCGCTTGGAAGACTCCGTCACCAGCGCGGCGATCCGGTTGCCAAAGAGTGTCCGGATCTCAGGCTTGTAGGTGCGTTTCTGGTCCATCACCATCTGCAGGAGCTCGCCGGGGTCATGCACCCGCTTGAGGGTTTCGAAGCAGCGGCGCACCATCAGCGTGGACTCGCTGCGGCGCGGGCCTTGAGCCTCCTTCCGCTCCAAATCCCGCCCAGTGAGGCCGCCGCGGGCCGGCAATTGGCCTACCTCGAAGTGAACGAGGAATCGCGTGGGCCGGTGAATGAGGACGGGCACCGTCAAAGGCTTGAGCCTGCGGTTGTGCTCGTAGGTTTCCATTTCGTCCAGGCTGAAGGTGCCAAAGAGGCCGCCGTTCTGCACCGCGCGCGCGAGGAAGGCTTCGTGCAATTCGCGCAGCGCCGGTCCCCAGAGCCGCAGCCTCCTGTGCACGGTTTTGCGGTCGATGCCGAGCATGCGGGCGGCCTGGCGGTGCGTGACTTTGGACACCAGAGAGCTCAGAAGCGATCCGTTGCAGTGCGGATTGCGCTGGCGGAAGTCCAGGCGGAAGGTCTGTGCCGAAAATCCGCGCTGACAAACCAGGCAGCGGAAGCGCTGGACTCTTCGACCGTCGACCGCGCGCGCGAAGAAACCGTCACGGTGGCAGCGAAAGGGGGCGGCTTGGGCGCGCGAAGCGCAGGCGGAATAGGGACAATAGGCTGGCTGGAATGCGGACATGGCGGGAGCGGGGCGCGCTCCGCGCCCCGTCTTCCTCTTCCACGCCCGTCCGCGGGCGTGGTTACGCCCTTCTTTTCCCCTCGTCCGCAGCCGTGGGGGCCAGTATCCGTTGGGGGGCGCGCACTGCCGCGATCGCCAGCACTTCCTCGAGAATCTCGCGCAGCCGCGCGGTCGGGATCATGTTCGGGCCGTCCGACGGGCTCTTGAGCGGCTCGGGGTGGCTCTCGAGGAAGAATCCGTCGAATCCCGCGGCGGCGCCCGCGCGCAGCAGGATCGGCGCGCGCGTCCAGTCGCCGCCGCTGGCGCCTCCGGCCTCGCCGGGGCGCTGCACCGCGTGCGTGCCGTCGAGGATCACCGGGCATCCGGCGGAGCGCAGCTCGGGCAGGCAGGAGAAGTCCACGACCAGGCGGCCGTAGCCGAAGAACGTGCCGCGCTCGGTGATCAGCACGCGCTCGTTGCCGCCGGCGCGCACCTTGTCGGCGGCGTACTTCATGTCCGCCGGAGCCAGGAACTGCCCCTTCTTGACGTTCACGGCCTTGCCGGTGGCGGCGGCCGCCTGCAGCAGAT
>CAYVPL010000386.1:0-1588 GCA_964453755.1 uncultured Planctomycetales bacterium | reverse complement strand
GCTATTATCGCAGACGATTAATCGTGATTCTTGCTGAATCATTACTTCGTCTCCTCTTTTTTATCAGTTTTAACTTGCTTTTCAGTTACTTCAGCCTCTGTAGACTCTGCTTTGTCTTTTGCGGGTTTAGTTGGCTTCTTACCAGTATCATCAGATTTAGTAATTGCTAGAGTGTCCTCACGAAGCTTAGGCTTCTCGATTATACGATCTAATGTATGACGTTTACGAGCGCTTAATGGTTTTGTTTCAACAATTGCAACCTTATCACCGACTTGCGCTTCATTCTTTTCATCATGAGCCATGAATTTACTATGAACAGTATATTGTTTGCGGTATAGAGGATGTGTCTTGCGAGTTTGAACCGTTACGACAATAGTCTTATCAGTCTTACTAGAGGACACAACACCTACGATTTGTTTTGCCATATTAGTTGGCCTCCTTGATTAATGCTTCACTTAATACAGTTAATACTCGTGCTAAATCTTTGCGCTTATTTCGTATCACACGATTGTTTTGGATTTCTCCTAGGTGAAATCGACGACGTAATTCAACGATTTCTTCGCGCAATTTAGTACTTTCTCTAGTAAGATCTGCGGTTGATAATTTACGGATTTCGGCAACTTTCATTACGCATCCTCCCTAACCAAAAACTTAGTCTTAACTGGAAGCTTGTGGGCTGCCAATCGCATAGCTTCACGGGCAACTTCTTCAGAAACACCCTGCATTTCAAACATGATAGTACCGGGACGGACTTTAGCAACAAAAAATTCAGGATTACCCTTACCGCTGCCCATCTTAACATCTTGCGGTTTTCGAGTAACAGGAGTATGAGGGAATATGCGAATCCAAATCTTACCACCACGTTTGATATAACGCGTCATGGCTTGACGAGCCGCTTCAATCTGACGGGAAGTAATACGCTCTTGCCCTTGAGCCTGTAAGGCGAATTGTCCGAAAGCGATGTAGTTACCAGCAGTAGCAACACCTCGGATCTTACCCTTTCGCACCTTGCGATGCTTTTGACGTTTAGGCATTAACATATTAGACGCTCTCTCCCTTATAAATCCATACTTTGACGCCAATAATTCCGGCAACGGTATGAGCATTTACTTGTGCATAGTCAATATTTGCACGAATAGTGTGTAAAGGAACTGATCCAGCTACTTCTTTTTCGCGACGACTCATTTCTGCACCGTTTAATCGTCCTGCAACTTCAATACGTACACCTTTTGCACCTGCACGCATTGTGGCTGCGGCAGTTGACTTAATTGCACGGCGGAAACTCATCCGACGCTCTAATTGATGAGCGATGTTTTCAGCAACTAATTTTGCGTATAGATCAGGCTTTTTTACTTCCTCAATATTAATTCGAGTTGGAGTATCATAGATCTTTTCAATAGCTAGCTTAAGCTCTGTTGCACCTGTTCCTCCACGACCAATAACTACACCTGCCTTAGCGGTAGCAATAGTAACGGTTACCAAGTTTGGAGTACGAGTAATTTCAACTTTATTGATTGCTGCTCGGCTACCTAACTTATCTTTAATTATCTTGAGTACAGCTAGATCGTCTTTAAGGAATTTTGCGTAT
>CAYVPL010000385.1:0-1603 GCA_964453755.1 uncultured Planctomycetales bacterium | reverse complement strand
TCCATTCCGAGTTCGCGGTCGGGGCCATCGACGAGAGCGGATGGACCTACGTCTCTGAGCACGCAGCGCTGGCCGGCGCCGACAGCGCCTACCTGGCCGACGAGTCGGCGCGCCAGCTCGCGCTCATACGCCGTCGCCGGCAGCTCTACACGCCGGCGCGCGGACCCCTGCCTGCACAGGGCCGGGTCGTCATCGTGGTCGACGACGGCCTTGCCACCGGGTCCACCATGATTGCCGCGCTGCATTCCGCGCGCGCACGCCGGCCTGGCCGGCTGGTCTGTGCCGTTCCGGTCGCCGCACCCGACAGCCTCGACCGCGTGCGCCTGCTGGCCGACGAAGTCGTTTGCCTGGCCGCGCCGGACGCGTTCCAGGCCGTTGGCCAGTACTACGAGCGCTTTCCTCCGGTCGAGGATTCGGAAGTCGTCGCCACGCTCGCGGCGAGTGCGCGGCACGGCGCGGGGCCGTGATCGCGGTCCGGCGCCGGCCGGGCCCGTCGGCGTGGCCCGCCGGCGCACGCGCAGTTGACCCGGATCAAGGCGCCGGCGATCGATTGGATGCATCGTCGAGCCGCGTCGCCGGCCAGGCATGCCCACCGCGCGGCGCGCCGGGCCGCCAGGGCCGGCGGGATCGTCATCGTGAATGCCTCTGCACGCGTGCACCGGCCGGCGTCGACTCCGGCAGGTGTGCGCGAGGAACGCGGCGCCCTCCGCCCCTTCCCCAACGTCAGGGGCCGCGGGGCGCCGCCACGGCGGGATTTATATCCGGGTGTTATTGACCCAAGTGTTTTACCCGGGTATATTTACGATCCCGCAGCCCGCCGCGACCCACCGATGCCCTCCGACTCCAGCCAGCCGCCGCAGTGCATCGCCTTCGTCGGCAACCGCCGCCTCGCCAGCGGCAGCCATGGTGAAGTCGCGCTCAAGCTCAAGGCCACGCAGGCGCGCGCGCTGCGCGGCGCCGTGCTGGTGTTCGACGTCGTCAGCAGCGAAGCAGTGGAACTGGACCTGCGCGGCTCCGCGCAGTCCATCGCGAAGCGACATGCGACTCCGCCGCCCGTCGCCACGGAAGCGGCCGCGCCCGTGCGCCAGGGGCCCGGCCGGCCGAAGCTCGGCGTCGTAGCCCGTGAAGTCACCTTGCTGCCGCGACACTGGCAGTGGCTGGCCGAACAGCCCGGCGGCGCCTCGGTCAGCCTGCGCCGGCTGGTGGACGAGGCCCGGCGCGCGAACGCGGGCAAGGACGCGCGGCGCCGCGCGCAGGAGTCCGCTTACCGCTTCATGGTCGCGATGGCCGGCAACCAGCCCGGATTCGAGGAATCCGCCCGCGCCCTGTTCCGCGGCGACCGCGCGCAGTTCGAGCGCATGAGCGCGCCGTGGCCGCGCGACGTGCGCGCCCACGCCTGCAGGTTGGCGGCCCTGGCCTTCGATCCAGCCATGGCGGATCGCGCCACGATCAACCGGTGACGAACACCTTGAAGCCGCCCCAGAACATGCGCTTGCCGTCGAAGGGCATCTTCTTCGGGTCCATCATGCTGGCGAGCCGCGGATCGGCCATGACCTTCCGGTTGACCCGGTCGCGATGTGCGCGCGACTTGTACAGGATCCAG
>CAYVPL010000384.1:0-1606 GCA_964453755.1 uncultured Planctomycetales bacterium | reverse complement strand
CGCGCTGATCGGCGCTTCGCTCGAGGCCGCCGGCTTGCGGGATCGGATCCTGGTCTGGCGCTCCGGCCATGAAGATGCTGCACGCGGCAAGCCGGAACCCGACGTGTATCACGCGGCTGCCGCAGCCTTGGGCACCGGCGCCGCGTCCTGCGTGGCGCTCGAGGATTCGCCGACGGGCGCGCGCGCGGCCCGCGCCTCAGGAGCTTTCACGATCGCGCTGCCCTGCCCCAGCCACCCGGCCGCGCCCGCGGCGCTGGACATGGCGGACCTGCTGCTGGCCGACGCCGCTCAGGCCTTGGACTTCTTGCGCGCGCGCGCGGTCTTGGCGCCGCCGAACACGAGCGGCACGACGTCGCCGAAGCGATCCACGTAGTGGAAGGCGAGGCCGCGCGTCCACGCGGCGTCCATCTGCTCGACGTCGCGGCGGTTTTCGCGCGGGAGGATCAGCGTGGTCACGCCGTGGCGCTTGGCCGCGAGCACCTTCTCGCGAATGCCGCCGACGGGCAGGGCCTCGCCGGTCAGGCTGATCTCGCCGGTCATGGCCGTGCGCGGCCGCATGCGGCGGCCGGTCAGTCGTGAGAGCATGGCCGTGGCGATGGTGAGGCCCGCGCTGGGACCGTCCTTGGGCACGGCGCCGGCCGGGAAGTGCACGTGCAGATCGGTCTTGTCGAGGGCCGGGCAGTCGAGGCCGTAGTCGGCGCAGGTCGAGCGCAGGAAGCCGTGCGCGATCCGGCAGGATTCGATCATCACTTCGCCCAGGCTGCCGGTGGTCGCCACCTTCCCCCCCCCGGGGAAGGACACGCACTCGATCTCGAGCACGTCGCCGCCATAGGGCGTGAAGGCCAGGCCCAGCGCCACGCCGACGCCCGGCTGCAGGCGCACCGGGTCTTCGGTGAATTTGGGCGGGCCCAGGTATTTCTCGAGCGCCGCGGGCGCGATGGCGGGCGCCGGGCGCTTGCCGCGCGCGAGCTCCAGGGCGCGCTTGCGGCACAGCGTGGCGATGGACTTGTCGAGCCCGCGCACGCCGGCCTCGCGGGTGTAGGCGCGCACGAGCGCGCGCAGCGTTTCCTGCGGCAACTTCAGGCGGCCGGCGCCCAGACCGTGCTCGGCGATCTGGCGCGGCAGCAAGTGGCGCTGGCCGATGCGCAGTTTTTCCTCTTCGATGTAGCCGGGCAGCTCGATGACTTCGATGCGGTCGCGCAGCGGGCCGGGGATCTGGCTCAGAACGTTGGCGGTGGCCACGAACATCACGCGCGAGAGGTCGAAGGGCAGGTCCAGGTACAGGTCGAGGAAGGCGTGGTTCTGCGCCGGATCCAGCACTTCGAGCAGCGCGCTGGCCGGATCGCCGCGGAAATCCTTCCCTATTTTGTCCACTTCGTCCAGCACGATCACCGGGTTGTTGGTGCCGGCGCGGCGGATCATCTGCAGGATGCGGCCCGGCAGCGCGCCGACGTAGGTGCGCCGATGGCCCTTGATCTCGGCCTCGTCGCGCATGCCGCCGAGGCTCATGCGCTCGAGTTTGCGCCCCATGCTCTCGGCCAGGGCCATCGCCAGCGAGGTCTTGCCGACTCCGGGCGGGCCGGAGAAGCACAGAATCGCGCCCTTG
>CAYVPL010000383.1:0-1635 GCA_964453755.1 uncultured Planctomycetales bacterium | reverse complement strand
CGCAGAAGCGGGGCGTCTGCACGCAGGTGCGGACGATGACGCCGAAGAAGCCGAACTCCGCGCTGCGGAAGGTGGCGCGCGTGCGCCTCTCGAACGGCAAGGAAATCACCGCCTACATCGGCGGCGAGGGCCACAACCTCCAGGAGCACTCCATCGTTCTGGTCCGCGGCGGCCGCGTCCGGGATCTGCCGGGCGTGCGCTACCACATCGTGCGCGGCACCCTCGACTGCGCCGGCGTCGAAGGCCGTAAACAGGCGCGCTCCAAGTACGGCAGCCGCCGCGGCAAGTAATCAGTCATGCCCCGCAGCTACAAGTCCACTTCGGTTTTCGTCAAGCCCGACCCGCGCTTCGATTCGCTGCTGGCGGCGAAGTTCATCAACCGCATCATGTGGGACGGCAAGAAGGCCGTCGCCACCCAGATCTTCTACGACGCCTGCGACCAGGCCGCCGAGAAGCTCTCGATCCAGTCCGCCGAGGTGTTCGTGAAGGCGCTCGAGAACGTGCGCCCCTCGGTCGAAGTCCGCTCCAAGCGGGTCGGCGGCGCCAACTATCAGGTGCCGCGCGAAGTCAGCCCCAAGCGCGCCCAGTCCCTGGGCATCCGGTGGATCGTCGACAACGCCCGCAAGAAGAAGGGGATGCCCATGGCCAAGCGGTTGGCGACTGAGTTTGTTGATGCTTGCAACAACACCGGTTCTTCAGTCCAGTGGAAGGAGAACGTCCACAAGATGGCTGAAGCGAACAAGGCTTACTCGCACTTCGCGTTCTAGGTCGGTCGTCGGGGTTCGGGTGCGGTCGGCGGGTCGCGCGGACTCGCTCAGCGGCGGCGTTTCGCGCCGCGGACGGCGCGAGACGCTCGCCGATTCGCTCGCTCGCGCGACCCGCCGACCGCGGACAGCACTTCGCCGGCGGTCTGGACCGCGGCACAATGGGGACCTTGAGCGCGCCGCCTTCTGACGTGGTGATCGTGCGGCTCAGAAAGGAGTCGCCGAAGAAGTGTTCGTTGACGGCTTTGCGCCGGAGGAAGGAGCCGGGATTCCGGTGGATTCATTGCGAGGCGGGGGATCCGATCGAGGTGGGGGACGTCACGCTGTTGCATCCGGAGGGCGAGGTGATCGGCGCGGCGGATGCGGCGCGGCCCTTGTTGCTCGTGGATGCTTCGTGGCGCGATTTGCCGCGCGTGTTGCGCGGGCTGCGCGGAACCTTGCATCGGCGGCGCCTGCCGGATGGGCTGCGCACGGCGTATCCGCGGGTTTCGGCCAGCTTTGACGATCCGGCGGCGGGTCTCGCCAGCATCGAGGCCTTGCATGCCGCGCTGGCGCTGCTCGGGCGGCGCGACGACCGCGTGCTCGAGGGTTATCACTGGGCGGCGGACTGGCTGCGCGGCAACGCGGAGCTGCTGGCGCCGGAGGCGGCCTCGGCGTGAGCGATTTCGAGCCGCCGGAACGGATCCGGAATTTGGGCATCATCGCCCACATTGACGCCGGCAAGACCACGGTCACCGAGCGCATCCTCTTTCACTCCGGGGTCGAAGGCCGCCTCGGCGAAGTGACGGACGGCACGACGGTGATGGACTGGATGGAAGAGGAGCGCGAGCGCGGCATCACGATCACCGCCGCCGCCACGCATCTCCCGTGG
>CAYVPL010000382.1:0-1638 GCA_964453755.1 uncultured Planctomycetales bacterium | reverse complement strand
CAGGGCGGGCTGGTGGTGGACTACATCGGCATCGCCAACGAGCTGAAGTCGGCGCTCAAGGAGTACACGGCCAGCCAGGGTCGCGGCCGGCCCACCGTGGACGCGCACGAGGCGTACAGCGTGCTGGCCGAGAAGCTGGACGCGCTGCGCGGCATGCTGGCCGGCACGAACGGGCACGGCTTCGACTACAGCGGCTTTCTGACCGGCGGCCACGTGGCCGCGCCGGGCCGCTCCCAAGCGGCCACACCCCCTCGGGGGGCGGGGCCGGCGAAGCCGGCGCCTGGGGGCCTTCACAGTCTGCTGGCCGGCGCGGCGAACTACGTCCTGGGCCTGAAGGACGGCAAGAAGCGCTTCGCGGACCTGGCGCTCGCCATGAGCAAGGCTTTCACGCTGTGCTGCACGCTCGACGAAGGCAAGGCGGTGCGCGAGGAGGTGGCGTTCTTCCAGGCCGTGAAGGTGATCCTGACCAAGCGCGAGATCAGCCAGAAGAAGAAGACCGACGAGGAGCGCGAACTGGCCATCCGCCAGATCATCAGCTCGGCGGTGGTTTCCGAAGAGGTGGTCGACATCTTCGACGCGGTGGGCCTGGACAAGCCCAACATCGGCATCCTCGACGACGCCTTCCTGGCCGAGGTGCGCAACCTGCCGGAGCGCAACCTGGCGCTGGAACTGCTGGAGAGGCTGCTCGAAGGCGAGATCAAGTCGCGGTTTGCCGGCAACGTGGTCCAGCACAAGAAGTTCTCCGACATGCTGACCGACGTGGTGCAGCGCTACCAGAACCGATCCATCGAAGCCGCGCAGGTGATGGAAGAGCTGGTGCAGATGGCGAAGAAGTTCCGCGAGGCGGCGGCGCGCGGCGAGCAGCTCGGCCTGACCGAAGAAGAGGTGCGCTTCTACGACGCGCTGGTCGAGAACGAGTCCGCCGTGCGCGAGCTGAGCGACGAGACGTTGAAGAAGATCGCGCACGAGCTGGCCGAGAACCTGCGCAAGAACCTGACCGTCGACTGGTCGGCGCGCGAGAGCGTGCAAGCCAAGCTGCGGCTGATGGTCAAGCGCATCCTGCGCAAGTACAAGTACCCGCCGGATCAACAGGAGGCCGCGGTGGAGCTGGTGTTGCAGCAGGCGAAGGCGCTGGGCGAGGCTTGGGCGTAGTGCGGGTCAGCTTGCCTCGCATGAGTAAGCCAAGGCAGCACCTCGCCGCCAATCAAGAAGGGGTTGCATCTGAACTTCGCGCGCGTCAGAGCCCGCGCGCGAAGGCGGCCAGGCCCGCCGCCGCGCGGCGGCGCACCTTGCCGCGCAGCCAGCCCGACCAGCCGAGCGCCCAGCCCGGCGCGCCGAGCGCCTGGCGCGCCCAGCGCCAGAAGTCGAAGCGGTCGACGTGGCGCACGATCAGCCCGTCGCGGAACTCGAAGCGCGCGTCGATGCGGTTGAGGACCTTGCGCCCGGTGGCGCTGAACGTGTAGCGCGCATCCCAGTGCGCCTGGCCGCTCGCGGCGTCGGCGGCGATGCCGCTCGCCTCGATCTGCAGGTCGCGGCCGCTGGTGCACAGCATGCGCCACATCAGGCCGGCATCCGCGCCACGAAGGTCGAACACCTCGTCGCTGAAGTGCACCTGCGGGTGGTAGCAGGCGGCCATCG
>CAYVPL010000381.1:0-1666 GCA_964453755.1 uncultured Planctomycetales bacterium | reverse complement strand
CGCTCGTCGATCAGCACGTTGCCGGGCTTGAGGTCGAGGTGCAGCACGCCGAGGCTGTGCGCATAGTCCACCGCCTCGGCGATGGTCCGCAGCAGGGCCGCGGCGCGACGCGGCGACTGCCGGCCCTCGCGTGCGAGCAGGCTGGCGAGACTCTCGCCGCGCACCAGTTGCATCGAGAAGTAGTTGAGGTCGTCGTGCGCGCCGACCTCGAAGATCGAGACGATGCCTGGGTGCTGCATGCGCGCCGCGGACTGCGCCTCGCGGCGGAAGCGCTCGATGAAGTCGCGGCTGGCCCAGGGGCCTGCGGCGAGCAGCTTGACCGCGACCTCGCGATCGAGCGCGACCTGCCGCGCCCGGTACACCACGCCCATGCCGCCCTGGCCGAGCTTCTCGATCAGCTCGTAGTCGCCGAAGTCGCGCTGCGCCGGGTCGTCGAGATCGAGTTCGAGCGCTTCCGGCGGCAGGAAGGCCAGGTGGCGACCGACGGTTTGCTGCGCGAGCGGCGCGCGCGGGCCGCTGGCCAGCGCCAGCTCGGCGAGGGCGCGATGCAGTTGCGGGAATACCGGCGCCGGCACCGTCGCATCGGGGCGTACGGCCGGGGCGTTCATGGCAGGTCGCGCAAGGCGGCGTGCAGCGCCGCGCGCTCCACTTCCAGGTCCTGGTTCGATGCCACGGTTTCGGCGAGTTCGGCGTCCGCCAGTTCGCGGTAGCGCTGGCGCAGGCGCTTGACCGCGATGGTGACCGAGAGCACCTGCATTCCGAGTTGCCGGGCGAGTTCCGGGTATTGGCCCGGCTCCGGTTCCCGCGTCAGGTAGGGTTCGAGCGCATCGAGCATGGACTCGCGCCCCGCCTGGGCAGCCTCGTTGCGAAGGCGCTGCAACGCGCGGCTCAGGACCTCGATCGCGAAACTGGCGCGGAATCCCTGCTCCGGGCTGCTGCGCATGCCGGCCTCGAGTTGCAGCCGCTGCTCCAGCAGCGCGGCCGGCAGGGGCGGCGCCAGCTCAGCGCCGGCGGCGAGCTGCAGGTCGGACCAGCCCGCGGCCAGGAAGGCATTGAGTTGCGCCAGCACGAAGTCGCGGAAGCGGCCGGTCGCCAGGCCCGGCCTGCCGCTCCTCGCGGTGTCGACCAACTGGTTGAAGAAGGCGCGCACGATCGCGTCGGCGCGCGAGGGATCGTGCCCGCAACGGCGCACGTAGGCATAGACCGGATACCAGTAACGCGCGCACAGCTCCGCCAGCGAGGCCTGCGACTTCGCGGCGTCGGCGCCGGCCGCGGCGACCAGCGACCAGCGGGTCGCCGGGAAATCGTCCGGCGTCGCTGGCGCCGACTCGATGCTGCGCTTGTCCGGCATGGCTCGTCCCCGTGGTCCGCTTCCCGGTAGTACGCGATCGGCCGTCCGCTGTTACCGCTCGACCAGCGACGGCGCGATCGGTCCTTCCAGGGCCGCCTGCAGGGCCTCGATCTCCTCGGCCAGGTCCTCCGGGCCGGCGACGGTGTCGCTCAGCTCCGCGTTGACCAGCTCGCGCAGGCGCGCGCGCAGCCGATGGGTCGCGACCGCGACGGTGTTCGGACGCATTCCCAGCTCGGAGGCGACGCGCTCGTCGCCGCGCGGCTCCGGCGCGTCGTCCAGGAAGCCGCTCAGGCGTTCGATGGGCGGGGGGTTGCG
>CAYVPL010000380.1:0-1680 GCA_964453755.1 uncultured Planctomycetales bacterium | reverse complement strand
GACCTTGTCGAGCATCTCGAGGAAGGACATGTCGGGCGACAGGCCTTCCGCCTGATACGTTTCCATCTTGCCGGGCTGATCCGGGCTCTTCTGGCGCCAGACTCGCAGGGTGATGCGCATGCCGTCTTTGCTCATGGCGCCTACTTGTAGCTCCGGGTGGAGGGCTTGACCGTTTCGAACACCAGCGGCTCCTTGTTGAGCGCGGGCGCGGCGCCCTCGCCGCGGTGTTCCCACACGGCCGCGTACGCGAAATTCTCGTCGTCGCGGCGGGCTTCGCCGTCCGGCGTCTGGTGCTCTTCGCGGAAGTGGCCGCCGCACGACTCTTCGCGGGCGAGCGCGTCGCGGCACATCAACTCGCCGAACTCGAGATAGTCCGCGACCCGCCCGGCGCGCTCGAGATCCTGATTGAACTCGCCGTCGCCGCCGAGCACGCGCACGTCCTTCCAGAACTCGGCGCGCAGCTCCGGAATTTCGCGCAGCGCCTGCTCGAGGCCGGCGCGGTTGCGCGCCATGCCGCAGCGGTCCCACATGATCTTGCCGAGCCGGCGGTGGAACACGTCCACCGGCGTCTTGCCCTGCACGCCGCGCAGGCGCGCGACGTGCTCCTGCACGGACTTCTCGGCGGCCGCGAAGGCGGCGTGATCGGTCCCGACCTTCTGCGCGGCCTCCATCTTGCCGTGCGTGGCCAGATAGTCGCCGACCGCGTAGGGCGCGATGAAGTAGCCGTCTGACAATCCCTGCATCAGCGCGCTGGCGCCCAGGCGGTTGGCGCCGTGGTCGCTGAAGTTGGCCTCGCCCAGGACGAACAGGCCTGGCACGGTGGACATCAGGTCGTAGTCCACCCACAGGCCGCCCATGGTGTAGTGCACGGCCGGATAGATGCGCATCGGCGTCTGATAGGGATCGTCGGCCGTGATCTTCTGATACATCTGGAACAGGTTGCCGTAGCGGCCGGCGATCACCGGCTGGCCCAGGCGCTGGATCGAGTCCCGGAAGTCCAGATAGACGGACAGCTTGGTGCCGCCCACGCCGTAGCCGGCGTCGCAGCGCTCCTTGGCGGCGCGGCTGGCGACGTCGCGGGGCACGAGGTTGCCGAAGGAGGGATAGCGGCGCTCGAGGAAGTAGTCGCGGTCGGCCTCGGGCACCTGCGCCGGCGGCCGCTTCTCGTCGGGATTCTTCGGCACCCACACGCGCCCGTCGTTGCGCAGCGACTCCGACATCAGCGTCAGTTTCGACTGATGGCCGCTGCTGACCGGGATGCAGGTGGGGTGGATCTGCGTGAAGCAGGGGTTGGCGAAGCCGGCGCCGCGCTTGTGCGCGCGCCAGGCGGCCGTGACGTTGCTGCCCTTGGCGTTGGTGGACAGGTAGAAGACGTTGCCGTAGCCGCCGGTGGCCAGGCAGACCGCGTCGGCGGCGTGGCGCTCGATGGCGCCGGTGGTCAGATCGCGCGCGATGATGCCGCGCGCGTGGCCGTCCACCAGGACGACGTCCAGCATTTCCTTGCGCGGCAGCACCTTGAGCCCGCCCGCCGCCACCATGCGCGCCATGGCCTGATAGCAGCCGAGCAGCAGCTGCTGGCCGGTCTGGCCGCGCGCGTAAAAAGTGCGCGAGAGTTGCGCTCCGCCGAAGGAGCGATTGTCAAGCAGGCCGCCGTACTCGCGCGCGAACGGCACGCCCTGA
>CAYVPL010000379.1:0-1680 GCA_964453755.1 uncultured Planctomycetales bacterium | reverse complement strand
CGGTCCCGGCGGCTACGTCAACAATTTCGGCGGCACTTCTTCGGCCTGCCCGTTGGCGGCTGGCGTGGGCGCGCTGCTGCTGGAGGCGAATCCGGCGCTCACGGTGCGCGACGTGCAGCACCTGCTGGTCGAATCGGCGCGGCCCTGCGATCCCAATCATTCCTCCTGGACGGACAACGCCGCCGGGCGCAGCGTCAGCGAGAGCTACGGCTTCGGCGCGCTCAACGCCGCCGCCGCCGTGAGCCTGGCCTCCATCTGGACTCCGGTCGGCGCGGCGCAGGTGCACGACACCGGCGCGCAGGCGGTCAACCAGGCCATTCCTGACAACAGCTCGGTGGGTTTGACGCGCACGGTGGACGTGGTCTCGGCGCTGGTCGTCGAGACCGTGGAAGTGGTGCTCAACGCCGACCACAACTACGTCGGCGACCTGCAAATCGAGTTGACTTCGCCCGGCGGCACCGTGTCGCTGCTGGCGAAGAAGCGCCTGGATTCGCAGGACGATCTCGTCAACTACGTCTTCACCACCTTCCGCTGCTGGGGCGAGGATGCTGCCGGCACTTGGACCGTGAAGATCGCGGATCTCGGCGCCAACGTGGCCGGCACCTGGATCGACTTCAGCCTGCGCATCCACGGCTACGACGGCAGCGGCGGCCCGGGCGCCGATGCGCTGCTGTCCGCGGCGGGCGTCATCAGCGCCGGCGCGCCGGCGATGCTGCATCTCGACCTGGCGCTGCCGAGCGCCCCGGCCTGGCTCGCCGCCTCGCTGACGGGCCCGGGCTCGACTTACGTCAGCCAACTGGGCGTGACCTTGGATCTGGCCGCGCCGATGCAGCTGGCCGGTCCGACCCTGACGGACGCGGGCGGCTCGCTGATGTGGATGCTGCCGGTGCCCGCGGGCGCGGCCGGCAAGTCCTACTGGATGCAGGCGGCGCAGGCCGGCAAAGTCAGCAACGTGCTCGCCGGCGTAGTGCAGTAGCCGCGCGGCCTCTATCCTGGGCCGCATGGACCCGCGGCCCTGGCACCGGCATTACGAGCCAGGAGTGCCGGTTTCACTGCGCTACGAGGACCTGACGGTTTCCGACCTGCTCGAGCGCGCGGCGCGGGATTGGGGCGAGCGCCCGGCGCTGATCTTCCAGAACTGCCGCTTCAGTTTCCGCGAGCTCAAGGAACTGACGGACCGCTTTGCGACCGCGCTGCACGGCCTCGGCGTGGGGCCGGGCGCGCGGGTCGCCGTGCACCTGCCGAATCTCCCGCAGGCCGTCATCGCCTTCTTCGCGGTGCAGCGCCTCGGCGCGCAGGTGGTGATGACCAACCCGCTTTACACGCCGCGCGAGATCGAGCATCAGTGGAACGACGCGGGCTGCACGGTGGCCGTCACCGGCGACTGGCTGTGGATGCAGAAGGTGCGCGCGATTCGCGACCGTCTGCCGGTGCGCGATTACGTCGTGGCTTCGATCGGCGAGTATCTGCGCTTTCCGCTCAACCTGCTCGCGCCGCTCAAGCTGCGGCGCGCGCGGCCGCCGCTGAGCGCGAAGTGGCCGGTCGAGACCGGCGTGCACGCCTTCCGCCGGCTGCTCGAGGCCTCGCCGCCCGCGCCGCCGGCCGCGCGCGTCGCCATCGACGACGTCGCGGTGCTGCAGTACACCGGCGGCACGACCGGCGTGTCGAAGGGAGCGGAAC
>CAYVPL010000378.1:0-1684 GCA_964453755.1 uncultured Planctomycetales bacterium | reverse complement strand
CGCTGGCCGATCTGCTGCGCTGGCGCTGGCCGCGGCTTTCTTTCTTCGCCGCCTAGCTTTTTTCTTTCGCTCTTTTCCCGCAGCCGTCGGGGCCAGTATCCGGTCTAGATCTTCTCTTGCAACTTGTCCTTCAGCCTCTCCATGATCTTGCCCAGGATCTTGGAGACGCGGGACTGCGAGACGCCGTACATGTCGGCGATCTCCTTCAGCGAGTAATCCAGGAAGTAGCGCAGGAACACGATCTCCCGCGCCTCGTCGTCGAGGCTCTGGGAAATCAGGGCCAGCAGTTCGCGGCGGTGCGGGTCGGCGTCGGGGCCGTCCTCGCGCGGATCCTCGAAGAAATCGAGGGTGCCGTCGGCGTCGCCGTCCTCGCCGCCCATCTTGGAGCCGGCCAGCACCGGCGCTTCCTTGCGGCCGGCGAAGGAGCGGTGGTACTCGCCTAGGGACAGGCCCATCTCGGTGGCGGCCTCGTCGTCCGTCGGCTCGCGGTTGAGCTTGGAGCGCAGATCCTCCAGCACCGCCCGGCGCTCCTTGACGCGCGTGCGCACGGGGCGCGGCAGCCAGTCGTGGCGCCGCAGCTCATCCAGGATCGCGCCGCGCACGCGGTGCTCGCAGAACGCCTCGAAGGGCACGCCGCGGCCCGGATCGAAGGATTGAATCGCCTGGATCAGGCCGACGTCGCCGGCGCCCTCGAGATCGCCGATCTCCACGGTGCGCGGCAGCCGCGACTTCACGCGCCGCGCCAGCGACACCGCGTAAGGCCGGTAGTACTCGATCAGCGCGTTGCGCGATTCGATGCGCTCTTCGCGCCGGTATTCGCCCCACAGTCGCAGCAGCGTCTCGTTGTCCGGTCGTGCGCGTTGAACCATGCAGCAGGGATGAGGGATGGCGGTCGGACGGGAGTACGACGCGCTCGCACAGATTGGAGCGGCCGGATACCCCCCAAGTCAAGGGCGCGCCGCAAAATCCGGATCAAGACCGCAACACCCGCTGCTCGGCGGCGCGCATGCGCGCGCGCGCCTCGGGATCGTGGTCGTCCATGCCGAGCAAGTGCAACGCGCCGTGCGCCACGTAAAGCAGCGCTTCCTGCCGCGCCGAAACGCCGCGCGCAGTCGCCTCGCGGCGCGCGCAATCGGCGTTGACGAGGATCTCGCCCCAGAGATCGGCGTCCCGGTACGAGATGGCCATCACGTCGGTCGGCGCGGGATCGCCCATCAGCTCCGCATGGCAGCGCGTGTGCTCGGCCTCGTCCAGAAAAGTCACTTCCACCGCCGCCCCCGGAGGTCCGTGCTGCAGTTCCCAGGCGCGCACCACCATCTCCTCCACCTCCCGCTGCCGGACGCCGGCCACGGGCGCCAGCGCGTGGAAGACGACGCGCGGCCCCCTACTCGTCGCCATAGGCTTCGACGATGCGCTGCACGATGTGGCTGCGCTGCACGTCGGCCCGATGGAACTCCAGCACGCCCACGCCCTCGACGCCGCGAAGGCGCCGGATCGCGTCCTCCATGCCGCCCATGCGGTTGCCGGGCAAGTCGCTCTGCGTCTGGTCGCCGGTCACCACCGCGCGCGTGCCTTCGCCCATGCGCGTCAGGAACATCTTCATCTGGCCCGGCGTGGCGTTCTGCGCCTCGTCCAGGATCACGAAGGATTCGTTCAGCGTGCGGCCGCGCATGAAGGCCAGCGG
>CAYVPL010000377.1:0-1706 GCA_964453755.1 uncultured Planctomycetales bacterium | reverse complement strand
GTTGGCGGCGTAACTGCCGGGCAAACTGACGTCGGGGCCGTAGAGGGCGAGGGTGGCGGCGGACTCGCCGCTCAGATCGGCCAGTTCCGGCACCGAGGTCTGCATGCGGAAGGCCATTTCGGCGGCCTGGATCCGCGCGAGCGTTTCCGGATCGCCGTGCTCGTCGGCGCCGAGTTCGTTGAGCGCGGCGAGATCGTCCAACTGTCCGCGCCGATGCTCGCGGCTGAGGCCGTCGGGGTTGCTTAGGAACAGCACCGGATTCGCGCCCGGGCGCAGGCCGACCCCCTGGTGCGAGGAGGGCAGAAAACCGTTGTTCCACAGGCGCGAGAAGATCGGCTGGCCGGGGTTCTTGCCGGAGCCTTGCGAGACCATGGCGATGAAGGCGGGCAGATTGGCGTTCTCGCTGCCCAAGCCGTAACTCACCCACGAGCCCATGCTTGGATAGCCGGGCAGCTGGTTGCCCGTGCACATGAAGGTGATGGCCGGATCGTGATTGATCGCCTCGGTGTTCGTCGATTTGACAAAACAGAGGCGGTCGGCCACCTGCTGCAGATGCGGCAGCAGGTCGCTGATCCACAGGCCGCTCTGGCCGCAGCGCCGGCCGGGGCGCAGCGGCGGCACCACCGGGAATTCGGACTGGCCGGAAGTCATGCCCGTGAGACGCTGCGTGCCCTTGACCGAGGGCGGCAACTCCTGGCCGGCGTGGGCGAGGAGGACCGGCTTGTCCTCGAAGAGATCCACCTGCGAGAGACCCTCCGATTGGAAGAGACAGATGACGCGCTTGGCCTTCGGCGCGAAGTGCGGCAGGCCGGCGAGACCGGGCAGGCCGGGCGCGACGGGATCCTGCAGGCCGCGCCCGCGCAGCAGCGCGGCCAGCGCGATCTGGCCGATTCCGCCGGCGCCGGCGCCGAGAAAGGCGCGGCGGGTCAGGGCGGGGTGTCTCACGTGCGCGTCAGGCTTTCGCCGAGGTTGAGGAGCAAGGCCGCGGTCTGCGCCCAAGCGGCGTGCTCGCGGGGGTCCAGCGCGGGGTTGCGCGCGGATTCGCCGACGCGCAGCAGCGCCGCTGCCGCCGCGGGATCGGCGCCGAAGGCGGCGCGCTCGCGGGCCAGCGCGCGCTGCAGGATCGCCAGTTCGGCGGGCTTCGGCGCTCGTGAGACGGCCTCGAGAAAGGCCCACTCCAGGCGCGCGGCGTCGCCGCCGGGCTGCGTGAGAATGCGCTCGGCGAAGGCACGCGCAGCTTCGACGAACTGGGGATCGTTGAGGAGCACCAGCGCCTGCAGCGGCGTGTTGGTGCTGCTGCGCGACACCACGCAGGTCTCGCGGTTGGGCGCGTCGAAGGCGGCGAGGCTCGGCGGCGGCAGCGTGCGCTTCCAGTACGTGTAGAGGCTGCGGCGGTAGAGCTTCTCGCCGTGATCCTGCACGAAACTCTGCGCCGTGGCCGGCGTGCTGCCGAAGTGGCTGATTTCGCGCCACGGGTCGCCGGGCGTGTAGGGATTCACGCTGGGGCCGCCGAGGCGCGGCACCAGCAGGCCGCTGATCTTCAGCGCGCCGTCGCGCACGTGCTCCGCGGGCAGGCGGAAGCGCGCGCCGCGCGCCAGCAGGCGGTTGTCAGGATCCTGAGCGAGGGCCTCCGGCGTCGTGTGCGAGGACTGCCGGTAGGTTGCCGAGAGCACGATCTGGCGGATCAGCGCCTTGAGATCCCAGCC
>CAYVPL010000376.1:0-1719 GCA_964453755.1 uncultured Planctomycetales bacterium | reverse complement strand
CTCGGCCACGATCTCCGGCGTGCCCTTGTAATCCTTCACCATTCCAGTGACGAGGACGTCGCGCTCGAGGAAGTACTCCTCCGGCGGCGTGGGGAAGTCGCACCAGGCGCTGGCGAAGATCACGACCTGGAAGGTGCCCTTCCACTCCTTCGTGAAGTTGAGATGCACGACCTTGTCGGTCTTGTGCGCGCGCGCCACGCGGCCGCGGATCGTCGCGGTCTTGCCGACCCACTGCGCGGCCTCTTCCCAGGAAACGACCGGAACGGCGATCGGTCCCGCGTCGGCAGCGTCGAGCCGCGGCCAGGCCTTGAGCGCGGCGGGCTCCTGCGGCGGGGCTGCGAGCAGCAGCGCGCCCGCGCACAGCCCGCCCGCCAGGAGCCCGGCGAGCTTCACGCGATCCTTCCGGCCGCGCGGCACGCCTGTAGCACCTTTTCCATCGCCGCTTCCGCAGCCAAGGGCGACCGCTCGCCGGGGCGCGTCCGCTCGCTCCACTCGACGCCGCGCGCCGCGGCGTCGCGGCCGATCACCATGCGCATCGGCACGCCGACGAGATCGGCGTCCTTGAACTTCGCGCCCGGCGAAACCTTCGGGCGGTCGTCCCACAGCACGTCCACGCCGCGCGCTTCGAGACCGTCGTGGATCTCCTGGGCCAGCGCGTCCTGGGCCGGGTCGCCGGGTTTCATCTGCACCAGATGCACCGCGTAGGGCGCGATCGGCAGCGGCCAGATCATGCCTTCGGCATCGTGGTTCTGCTCGATGGCGGCGGCGGCCACGCGGCTCACGCCGATGCCGTAGCAGCCCATCCACATCGGCCCCTGCTTCTGCTGCTCGTCGTTGAACATGGCGTTCATCGACTCCGAGTACTTGGTGCCGAGCTGGAAGATGTGCCCGACCTCGATGCCGCGCGTGATTTCGATTTCGCCGCCGCCGTCGGCGCTGCGGTCACCGGCCATGGCCAGACCGAAGTCCGCGGTCTCCGGCTGGGGCAGATCGCGCCCGAACCACACGTCCAGCCAGTGGACGTCGGTCTCGTTGCCGCCGCACAGGAAGCCCTGCACTCCCTCCACCGAGCGGTCGGCCAGCAGGCGCACGCCCGGCTTGAGCCCGATCGGCCCGGCGAAGCCGACGGCGGCGCCGGTCGCTTCGCGCACCTGCTTCTCGTCGGCCAGCGCGAGGCGCAGCGCGCCCAGGTGATTCGACAATTTGACTTCGTTGATTTGCCGATCGCCGCGGCACATCACCGCCACCAACTGCTCGCGGTCGGCCCAGCCCGCCTGGTAGAGCACCGTCTTGAGCATGCGCGCGAGCGGCAGGTCCGGGAACAGGCGCCGCAGATCCTCGCAGGATTTGGCGCCTGGAGTGGCCTCTTTGTGCTTGGCGCGCTCCTCGGGCGCCGGCGGCGGCGGCGGAATCTGCGACACGGCCTTCTCGACGTTCGCGGCGTAGCCGGTGGCGCGACAGACGGCGATGGCGTCCTCGCCGGAGTCCGCGTCCACCATGAATTCCTCGCTGCCGCTGCCGCCGATCGCGCCGCTGTCGGCCATCACCGGCGTGAAGCGCAGGCCGCAGCGCGTGAACACGCGGTGGTAGACCTCGCGCATCTGCGCGTAGGACGCCTTCATGCCCTCGGCCGAGGCGTCGAAGGAGTACGCGTCCTTCATGATGAACTCGCGGCCGCGCATCAGGCCGAAGCGCGGGCGGATCTCGTCGCGGAACTTG
>CAYVPL010000375.1:0-1744 GCA_964453755.1 uncultured Planctomycetales bacterium | reverse complement strand
CGCGGTGCTCGTGGAGCTCACCGCGCGATTCGACGAGGCTAACAACATCGACTGGGCACGGAAGCTGGAGAACGCGGGGGTCCATGTCGCCTACGGTTCGCCGGCGCTGAAGATACATAGCAAGATCTCGCTGGTGGTGCGTGAGGAGGTGGGCGGTGTGACGACCTACGCCCATGTCGGGACGGGCAACTACAACTCGCGCACGGCGCGGGTGTACACGGACCTGGGGTTGTTCACCGCGGAGAAGAAGCTGACCGAAGACGTGCACCATCTGTTCCAGCAGCTCACCGGCCTGGGCAAGGCTCCGCGCATGCACAAGCTGCTGCAATCGCCGATGACGCTTTATCCGCGCCTGCTCGAACTGATCGAGGCCGAGGCCGAAGCCGCCCGCCGCGGCGCGCCGGCGCGCATCATCGCGAAGATGAACAGTTTGTCAGACCATGGCATCATTCAGGCGCTGTACCGCGCTTCGCAGGCGGGTGTGCGCATCGATCTGATCGTGCGCGGCATCTGCCGGCTGCGTCCTGGCGTGGCGGGCGTCAGCGAGAACATCCAGGTCCGGTCGCTGGTCGGGCGCTTTCTCGAGCACGCGCGCGTGTTCTGGTTCCAGCACGGCGGCGCCGAACTGCTCTTCGCAAGCAGCGCCGACTGGATGGAGCGCAACCTCCACAGTCGCGTCGAGGCCTGCTTCCCGATCGAGAATCCCGCCCTCAAGCGCCGCGTCTTCGACGAAGTCCTGGCCGCCCAGTTGCGCGACGACGCCCAAGCCTGGACTCTCCAATCCGACGGCCACTACGCCCGCGTCCCCGCCACCCGCGAACGCTTCTCCGCGCAGGTATACGGAGTCGCACACCGGAGTACGAAATCCTGAACCGATCGTGCCGCGCACTTTCGGTTCCAAAAACCTGCCATCGGTGTGCGACTCCGTATTCTTTCTCTTCAATACTTCAGGCTGAAGCCGAGGGCTTTCCAGTCTTGGGCTTCTTCTTCGAGGTCGAAGGCGGTGAGCGGGTGATCGAGGAGCCAGCGGCGCGGCAGGCGCAGGCGCAGGCCGCGGCGCTCGGCTTCGAGGCCCAGGCGCGGCGGCGGAGTGGCGCCGCGCGCGCGGTGCAGGCGCGCGGCCAGGCGCAGCAGCAGCGCGAGCCGCAGCAGCACCTCGCGGCGCGCTCCCGGCGCCTCTTCGAGATGGGCGAGCGGCAGCGTGCGGCGATGCTTCCACACCAGCCAGCCGAGCTCCGCCGACTCGGTGCGCGAAAACCCGGGCAAATCGGCGTTCTCGATCAAGTAGCGGCCGTGCCGGTGGTAGCCGTTGTGGCCGACGAAATGGCCCACCTCGTGCAGCAGCGCCGCCCAGCCGAGCAGCGGCAGGTGCTCCTCCTCGTCCAGCCGCCAGGCGCGGCGCACCGCTTCGAACAGGGCCGTGGCGCTGGCGCGCACGCGCGCGGCTTGCGCGGTGTCCGCCTCGCAGCGGCGCGCCAACTCTTCCACCGCGCGCAGGCGCGGATCGCCGCGATGATGCAGGCGGCCGACCAAGTCCACGAGCACGCCCTCGCGCAGCGCGCCGTCGGACACCTCCAACTTGGGAATGCGCAGCGCCTCGATCACCGCGCTGAGAATTGCCAGCCCGCCCAGAAAATTGGGCCGGCGCGCTTCCTCGAGCCCGGGCAGATCCACTTGATCGAGCTGCCGCCAGCCGAGCACGCGCGCAGTCAGCTCTTCCAATCCGGCGCGCGTCAGGCCCTGG
>CAYVPL010000374.1:0-1748 GCA_964453755.1 uncultured Planctomycetales bacterium | reverse complement strand
GCGAGCCCCCCGCTGCTGCTCCCGCTGCAGCCGGGCGATCTGGTCGTCGCCGGCGACGACCTCTACGGCGGCTCGCATCGCCTGTTCCGCCGCATCGAGGCGCGCTTCGGCCTGCGCTTTCTCTTTCTCGACACCTCCAATCCCGCCGAGCTGGCGCGCCTGCCCGCGGACACGCGCCTGCTCTACCTGGAAACTCCCACCAACCCGCTGCTGCGCCTGACGCCGCTCGCCGCGGCGGTGGCGGCGGCCAAGAAAGTGGGCGCCGAAGTGGCCGTGGACAACACCTTCGCCACGCCGGCCCTCCAAAACCCGCTGGCCCTGGGCTGCGATTACGTCATCCACAGCACGACCAAATACATCGGCGGGCACTCGGACGTGGTCGGCGGCGCGCTGATCGTGCGCGATCTGGCGCGCAAGGAAACGGTGTGGTTCCACCAGAACTCGGCCGGCACCTCCAACTCCCCCTTCGACTCCTTCCTGACCCTGCGCGGCCTGCGCACCCTGCACCTGCGCATGGAGCGCCACTGCAGCAACGCGCAGGCGGTGGCCGAGTTTTTGGCCGGGCACAAGAAGATCGCCAAGGTGATCTACCCGGGCCTCCAGTCGCACCCGCAGCACGCCCTGGCCCGCGAGCAGATGCGCGGCTTCGGCGGCATGCTCTGCTTCGAGCTGCCGGGCGGCGAGGCCCAAGCGCGCGCGCTGGTGAAGCGCCTCGAGCTCTACGCCCTGGCCGAGTCACTGGGCGGCGTCGAGTCCCTGATCGAACTGCCGGCGCCCATGACGCACGCCTCCGTGCCGGCCGAGCAGCGGCGGAAGCTCGGCATCGCGGACGGACTCGTGCGTCTCTCAGTCGGCGTCGAGGATCCGGATGATCTCGTCGCCGATCTCGAGCAGGGTTTGGCTGGCGTGTAGGGATTTGGTTCTTCTGCGCCGTCGGGCCGGGCTCCGCGCGCGGCGGGCGGCATTCGCGCGCTTGCGGAGGGCCGGTACAGCGCGATGCGCGCGCGTAAGACGAAGCGGCGGCGCAGCGCGGAGCGCGGGAAGAGGCGCGCTCTGCAATGCCCGCGCGCGCGGACCCGGCCCTCCGGCGCGGGGGCCAAACTCCGTCACCCACTCATCGGTGACGGCAATGGATGGTCGCCGGAATCAGCGGCCGCTCGACTTGCAGTTGCTCCTCGCCGTGGGGCAGGAGTCGGGCTTCTCAACTGACGGATCGGCAGCGACGCTGGTCCGGCGCAAGTGAGACCGGTGTCGTGATCTGGCGTCTGCACGACGGCGACGCCGGCTCCTCGAGGTTGAGACAGTCGCTGCGACCTTGTGATTGCACGACGGCGCCGGGTCCGGGGTCGGCTCGGCCGGCATTGCAGAGCGCGCCTCTTGCCGCGCTCCGCGTTGTGCCGCCGTTCCGTCTCACGCGCGCGCGCCGCGCCGCACCGGCCGCTCCGCGCTGCGCGCGAATGCCGCCGGCCCGAGCCGAGCCCCGGACCCGGCGCCGCAAGACAGACTAAACGTTCGCCGTGACCGGCTCGGCCCCGTACGACTCCTGCTTTTCGACCGGGATGAAGTCGTCGAGGTAGTCGAAGCCCATCGCCTCCTTGATGAGGTTGCGGGCGATGACGAGACACTGCACCTGGTTCATGCCTTCGTAGATCTGGAGGATCTTCGCGTCGCGGAAGTACTTCGCGATCGGGTAGTCCTCCATGAAGCCGTAGCCGCCGAAGATCTGCACCGCGTCGGTGGCGACCTCC
>CAYVPL010000373.1:0-1752 GCA_964453755.1 uncultured Planctomycetales bacterium | reverse complement strand
CTGCGGCGCCTGCCACGACAGGGGCAACGACCGCCCGCCGGGCAAGGGCTCGTCTTACATTTTCAGTCTCAAGCCGGGCGACAAGGTGCGCGTGTCCGGCCCCTTCGGCGAATTCCACCTGCAGAAGACGCAGCGTGAATGCATGTTCATCGGCGGCGGCGCGGGCATGGCCCCGCTGCGCGCGCACATCATGCGCATGTTCCACATGGACAAGACCGACCGCAAGGTGTCCTACTGGTACGGCGCGCGCAGCATGCGCGAGATGTTCTACGTCGAGGACTTCGACAAGATCGCGCGCGAGCACAAGAACTTCTCGTGGAACGTGGCGCTCTCCGAGCCCAAGCCCGAGGACAACTGGAAGGGCTACACCGGATTCATTCACCAGGTCGTTCTGGAGAACTACCTGAAGAAGCATCCGTCGCCCGAGGACATCGAGTACTACCTGTGCGGCCCGCCGATGATGAACAAGGCGGTCCTCAAGATGCTCGAGGACCTCGGCGTGGAACCGGAAATGATCCGGCTCGACGATTTCGGCGGATGAGACGCGCCGCCGCCGGCCTGCTGGTCCTGGCGGCGGCCTGCGGCAGGTTCACGCCGCCCGTGCAGGTGCTGGCGCGCTACGAAGGCGCCAGCATGGGATCTTCCTGGCATGCGAGCGTGGTGCACGAAGCCGGCGCAGCGGCGCCCACGCCTGAGGAACTGCAAGGCATCCT
Source organism: uncultured Planctomycetales bacterium (assembly GCA_964453755.1). Classification (GTDB taxonomy): domain Bacteria; phylum Planctomycetota; class UBA1135; order UBA1135; family UBA1135; genus JAQBVK01. The sequence continues at coordinate 1,039 of CAYVPL010000373.1, read as the reverse complement.
GGATGAGGTGGACCGGCTGATGTCCACCTGGAAGCAGGAGTCCGAGCTGAGCCGCTTCAACGCCTGGGCGCCGGCCGGGCCGGATGATTCCTTCCCGGTGGCGCCGTGGACCGCCGCGGCAGCGGCCGAGGCGCTGGCTGCGGCGGAGTTGACCGGCGGCGCCTTCGACCCGACGGTGCTGCCGCTGGTCGAGCTGTGGGGCTTCGGCGCGAACGGCGAGCGCACGGACGAGCCGGCGTCCGAGGAAATCGCCGCCGCAATGTCGCGCACCGGCTGGCGGCGCGTCGGCGTGCGCGACGGCGCGTTGTGGAAGGAGGATGCCGGCCTCGGGCTGGATCTGTCCGGCAGCGCGCCGGGATTCGCGGCGGACCTCATGTCCCGGCACTTGCGCGAGCGCGGCTTTCCCGATCATCTGGTGGAGGTGGGCGGCGAGGTGCTGGTGCACGGCCTCGCGCCGGGCGGGCGGCCTTGGCGCATCGGCATCGAGCAGCCGGTGGACGGCGCCGACCAGGGCGAATTGTTGAACGTCGCCATCGAGGTGCGCGACGTCGCCGTCACGACCAGCGGCGATTACCGCAAATTCCGCCTCGCCGCCGACGGCCGGCGCTTGTCGCACGAAATCGACCCGCGCACCGGCCGGCCGATCACCAACTTGCTGGCGTCGGTGACGGTGATTGCCCCCGCCTGCGGCCTGGGCGACGCCCTCTCGACCGCCTGCATGATCCTGGGCCCGGAAGAGGCGCTGGCCCTTGCCGAGCGGCTGCCGGACGTGGAGGCCTATCTGCTGGTGCGCGAGGGCGCGGGCTTCCGAGCGCTGAGCACGAGCGGGTTTCCGGCGCCGGCCGAGTAGGCCCGGCCAGGACCAGATGCCCGGCTATGCTGGGAGGGCTCCTGCCGGAGCCCCATGCGGCGTTCACACGCTCTGATCCTATTGTTGGCGGCGCTCCTCGCCCTCGCCCTGTGGTTCTTCACGGAATCTCGCAAGTTTGAGCCTGGTGAGGCAGAGTCCGAGCCCACTGCGGAAAGTTCTGCGCCCGCC
>CAYVPL010000372.1:0-1797 GCA_964453755.1 uncultured Planctomycetales bacterium | reverse complement strand
AGCGGCGGCGGCCGGGCTCGCCGGAGCGCGCGGCGCGGCGGCGGATGACGCCGCAGGCCGCAGGCCCGCGCCGCCCTCGGCGGTGAGCGCGGCGGCCAACTGCGCCAGATCCAGCAGCGCGCCGTAGCGCGAGGCGCGCAGCAGCGTCCATTCGACGAGCGCGCGGGCGGCCAGCGGCGCGCGCTGGATGCGCCCTTCGAGTTCGAAGAGCATGCCGAGCAAGGCCTCGAGGCGATCGCGGCCGAGGCTCTTGGCCAAGGCCCGCATGCGGTCGCGGCGCACCGGCTCCGGCTCGACGCCGAGCGCGTCCTCTCCGAGCAGGGCCACGTGCAGAAGATCGCGCAGAGCCTCGGCGCCTTGTTCGACCAGATCGCGCTCGGTGCCGCCGCGCGCCAGGAATTCCTCGACGCAGCGCAGCACGTCGGCGGGCCGATCGGCGGCGACCGCCTCGAACAGGTCGAGCCAGCGCTCCGGCCGGGCGAGGCCGGCGACCATCTCGAGATCGTCCAGGCTGACGGCGCCGTCGGCCACGGCGATCGCCTGATCGAGCATGCTCTCGGCGTCGCGCAGGCCACCGCGGCAGCCGCGCGCGAGCGCCGCCAGCACCTCGTCGGCCACGGTCACGCCTTCGCGCGCGCAGACGAGGGCGAGCTTCTCTTTCACGTCCTGCTCGCGGAGGCGGCGGAACTCGAGAACCTGGCAGCGCGAGACGATGGTGTCCGGAATCTTGTGCGGATCGGTCGTCGCGAAGATGAAAACGACGTGATCCGGCGGCTCTTCCAGAGTCTTCAGCAGCGCGTCGAAAGCCGGGCCCGAGAGCCGCTGCACTTCGTCGATGATGTAGACCTTGCGCCGGTCGCGCAGCGGCCGCGTGGCCACGCCTTCGCGCAGGCTGCGGACGTCTTCGACGCCGTTGTTGGAGGCGCCGTCGATCTCGACCACGTCCATGTCGGCGCCGCGCTCGATGTCCCGGCAGGGTCCGCATTCCAGGCAGGGCGTCGGCGTCGGCCCCTGCTCGCAGTTGAGGGACTTCGCCAGGATGCGCGCGGTGCTGGTCTTGCCGACGCCGCGCGGGCCGACCAGCAGATAAGCCTGTCCGACGCGGCCGCGTTCCAGCGCGCGAGTGAGCGCGCGCACGATGTGCTCCTGGCCGAGCACGTCCGCGAAGGTGCGCGGCCGGTACTTGCGCGCGAGCACGCGATAGGGACCTGACGCTGCGCTCTCCGCCACGCGTCCATGTTAGCCGCCGCTTTCCAAAGCCGCCGGAGCCGGAGGCCCGGACATCCGCGGCACCCGCGCTCCGCCGCTTAGGGCTGCTCCGTTCCCGGCCTGACCCGGTTCACGGCGTGCGCGCTGCGCGGCGCCGGACCCCCGGCTCCAGCGGCGTCAAAAAGCGTGTTGGCGGAGAGGGTGGGATTCGAACCCACGGTGCCTTGCGACACACACGCTTTCCAAGCGTGCTCGTTCGGCCACTCCGACACCTCTCCTGAGAACCCGATGACGACGTCCCGGCATGGCGGAGAGGGTGGGATTCGAACCCACGGTAGCCTTGCGACCACTCTGGTTTTCGAAACCAGCCCGTTCGACCACTCCGGCACCTCTCCCTTCGGGGCCGGAGATCTTAGCCGCCCGCAGCGGGGCCGGGAAGGGCGCCGGGGCTCCCCCGCCGCAGGGCGCGAAAGAAATCCTGCAGCAGCGCGGCGCTTTCCGCCGCCAGCACCCCGCCGCGCGCTTCGACGCGGTGATTCAGGCCCGGCAGTTCGAGCAGGCGCGCCAGCGAGACGATGCCGCCGACCT
>CAYVPL010000371.1:0-1802 GCA_964453755.1 uncultured Planctomycetales bacterium | reverse complement strand
TCGACGCGCGCGCCGCCGCCGCCGCGCTCGGCGGCGCCGCGCGCGCGCGCGTGATCGATCAGGATGCGGCGCATCACCCGCGCCGCGGTTGCCAGGAAGTGCTGGCGGTCGCGGAAGGGCGCCGGTTGCCCCGGCTCCGCGTCGCCCATGAGGCGCTCCCAGGCTTCGTGGACCAGCGCGGTGGGCTGCAGCGTGTGGCCGCGCCGCTCGCGCCGCAGATAGGCGTCGGCGAGGCCGCGCAACTCCTCGTAGAGCAGGAGAAAGTTGGTCTGCTCGCTGGAATCCGCCGTCATGCAGCCTGCCGGCCGGTCGCGCGGTTCGGCATTTCCGGCGATTCTAACGAAATCGGGCCCGCGCTCAGGCGCGCGGCGGCAACACGGCGGACACCGGCTCGTTCGCGGTGATCGGGCCGTATTCCTTCTCGAATCCGGACTTGATCAGCGTTTCGCGCACGCTGCTCGGCGTGGCGGCCAGACGGAACTCGATGCCGCGCTCGGTCAGCGTGTGGCGGATCTCGGCCAGCAGTTCGGCGCCGGCCAGGTCCACCATCGGCACCGCGCCCAGGAAGTAGACGGCGCGGTGCGCCGGCCCGAAGGCCTCGAGCCGGGCGAAGAATTCTTCGCGCACGTGGTCCACGTTGAAGTAGAGCAAGGCGCCCGACGTGCGGAAGACGAAGACGCCGGGCTCGCGCTCGTTTTCCGGGTTGCGGATGCGGTCGGCGAAGTACTCGGTGCCGGGCACGCGGCCGAGTTCGGTCGCGGGCGGCTTCGAGGCGCGGCGCAGCAGCATCAGGATGGACAGCACCACGCCGATCAGCACGCCGCGCAGCAGTCCGGAGCCGAGCACGCCGAGCAGCGCCGCGATCGCGATGGCGAATTCGGCGCGGCTGAAGTGCCACAAGCGCATCAGCGCTTTGACTTTGAACAGACCGGTGACCGCCACCAGCACGATCGCGGCCAGCACGGGCTGCGGCAGGTCCTGCAGCAGGCCGGAGAGGAACAGCACCACCAGCAGGATCAGCAGCGCCGCCACCAGTCCGGAGAGCGGCGTGCGCGCGCCGCCGCTTTCGTTCACCAGCGACTGGGACATGCCGCCGCTGACCGGGAAGCCGCTGCCCAGGCCGGAGGCGAGGTTGGCGCCGGCGAGCGCGAGGAATTCCTGGTTGGAGTCGAGGCGGTACTTGTGCTTCTGCGCGAACATGCGCCCGATGGCGGCCGTTTCCACGGCGGCCAGCAGGAAGCAGGCCATCGCCAGAGGCAGCAGCGTGTTGAGATCCGACCAGCCGACGGCCGGCAGCGCGGGCACCGGAATGCCCTCCGGGACTTCGCCGAGCATCTTCACGCCGCGCGCGCCGAGGTCGAGGACGCTCGCCGCCACGATGCCGCCGATCACGACGACCAGCGCGACCGGGCGGTTGGGCAGCAGGAATTTCCCGAGGAGCAGCAGCGTGAGAGCGCCAAGTCCGAGCAGCAGCGCCGCCTGATTCGTCTCGCCGAGGTGCCGGAAGAGATAGCCCAGGCGCTCCCAGAAGTCGCCGTGCGCGCCCGAAATGCCGAAGAGTTTCGGCAGCTGAGTGCTTGCGAGATAGAGCGCCACGCCGGCCTTGAAACCGATCAGCACCGTCTCGGAGACGAAATTGACGACCGATCCGCCGTCCAGCAGCCAGACCAGGAAGGCGAAACCGGCGACCAGCAGCGCCGTGCAGGAGGCCAGGGCCACGAAGCGCGAGGCGTCGCCGCCGCTGAGATCGCCCAAAGAGGAGCCGATCAGCAGGGAGATGGAGGAGGTGACGGTGATCGCCG
>CAYVPL010000370.1:0-1832 GCA_964453755.1 uncultured Planctomycetales bacterium | reverse complement strand
ATTCCCTTGGGCTTGGCCGCCCTGTCCGGCCTCGCCTCGGCGCAGACCACCGTCGTGCCCGGCGACAGCCCGGACTACGCCTGGCGCTCCAGCCCCTTCCAGGCCAACGGCCCCGTCAGTCTCGAGGACTTCCGCGGGAAGCCGATCCTGATCGACTTCTGGGGCACCCGCTGAGGCACTTGCGTCGGGCAGTCCGTGCCGGCTGCCGTGAAGATGCAAAGCGAGTACGGCGATGCCGTGCAAGTCATCCTGGTGGAATCGCAGGGCGCCAGCGAGGAAGACGCCGCGGCCTTCGCCCTGAAGCACAAGTGGCTCGGCAACCGCGCCATCTGGACGACGGAGCGGCCCTTCAGCACCGGCGGCAGCGGCCTGCCCTCCTACGCGCTGATCTCGCCCTCCGGGGAAGTCGTGCTGACCGGCAACACCGCGAGCGATCATTCCAAAATCCAGAAGGCGGTCGAGGAAATGTTGAAGAAGGGCTCGAGCGCGCCGACTGGCACCGCCGATTCGGTGGCGAAGCTCTACCGCGAACTGGACAAAGGCAATCTGGCGAAGGTCGTTGCCGAAGCGCAGAAGGCCGCCGCCAAAGCTGCCGGCAAGGATCCCGCGGTGGAAGCCGCCGCCAAGGCCGTGGAGGCCGCCGCCGACGCGAAGTTCGATCGTGAGTTCGCGCGCGTCAACTGGCTGGCGAACAACAATCGCCTGCTGCAGGCGCAGTCGGCTCACGAGGCGCTGAGCAAGGCCGTGAAGGGCCACGCGGACTTCGAGACGCGCGCCGCCGAATTGTCCAAGCTGTTCGAGGGACCGGAGATGCAGCAGATCCTGACCTTGGAGCGGGAATTGTCCCAGCTCGAGAAGGATCTCTTCGCGCCGGACCTCAAGGATCCGACGAAGCTGGCGACCAAGCTGCGCAAGTTCGCTCTGGCGAACCCCGGCAGCAAATTGGCCGATCGCGCGAACGCTTACGCGCTGCTGGCCGACAAGGCCGCCATCATCAAAGAGTGATCAGGCGCGGCGGGACAGGTGCTGGTCCGCCAGCACCTGCGCAACGCAGGCGGTGAGCGCCTTGCCGGTGGGCACGTGCAGGAATTCGTTGGGCCCGTGGGCGTTGCTGCCCGGGCCCAGCACGCCGGTGATCAGGAATTGGGCTTGCGGAAACTTCGCGCCCAGCATGCCCATGAAGGGAATGGAGCCGCCTTCGCCCATGTAGGCGGGCGGTTGGCCGAAGTAGCGGCGCGAAGCGGCGTCCACGGAGGCTTCCAGCCAGGGCGCGAGGGCCGGCGCGTTCCAGCCGCTCGAGCCCTTCTCGGCCTTGAAACTCACGCGCGCGCCGGAGGGCGGATCGCTTTCGAGAACCTGCTGCAACTTCTGCACGGCGCGCGCGGCGTCGGCGGTGGGCGGCAGGCGGAAGGAGAGTTTCAGAGCGCTGAAGGGGCGCAGCACGTTGCCGGCGTCCTGCAGGGCCGGCAAGCCGCCGGCGCCGGTGACGGAGAGGGTCGGGCGCCAAGTGCGGTTGAGAATGCGCTCGGCAATGTCATCAACCATCGGCCGCACGCCTTCGACGAAGGGAAATTTGCCGGCGACGGTCTCGCCGAGCATGCGGGCCGCGCTCTGCGCCTGCTCCAGGCGCTGCGGCGGAATGGTGACGTGCAGTTCGTCCAGCAGGATGCGGCCCGTGCCGGAATTTTCGACGCGGTCGAGCAGTTGGCGCAGGATGCGGAACGACGACGGCACGATGCCGCTGGCGTCGCCGGAGTGCACGCCTTCGCGCAGCACGTCCACGCGCAGATCGCCGGCCACCATGCCGCGCAGCGAAGTCGTGCTCCACAGGC
>CAYVPL010000369.1:0-1849 GCA_964453755.1 uncultured Planctomycetales bacterium | reverse complement strand
CGAACAGATCGCGCACGCGGCTGGCGCCGACGCCGACGAACATCTCGACGAAGTCCGAGCCGCTGATGGAGATGAACGGCACGTCCGCCTCGCCGGCGATGGCCTTGGCCAGCAGAGTCTTGCCGGTTCCCGGCGGCCCGACCAGCAACACGCCGCGCGGGATGCGTCCGCCCAGGCGCGTGAACTTGTCCGGATGCTTCAGGAACTCCGTGATTTCTCGCACCTCATCCAGCGCTTCCTCGATGCCCGCGACGTCGGCGAACGTCACGCCGGTTTTCTTTTCCTTGTTCCAGATCTGCGCGCGCGAGCGGCCGAAGCCGAGAATGCTCTGGCCCTGGCCTTTCATCTGCCGCATGAACAGGAACCAGAACAGCACGATCATCAGGATGATCGGGCCGAAAGTCAGAAACACCGCCATCAGGCCGCTGGTCGGCTCGGTGGTGAGGGAGTTGGCAGTGTTGAAGACCAGGCCTTCCTGAATCGTGCCGCCGGCGGCGCGGATGGCGCCGATCAGGCGCGCAACGTCCAGTTCGGAGTCGTCCTGCAGGGAGCCTTCGATCTCCGCGTAGTGCCCGCCCTTGCCGTCGGCCCACTCGGCGAAGAAGCGCTGCTCGCTGACTTGCGCGCTCTTCGGGTCGTCGGGCAGCGACAGGCGCGTCACGCGCACCGGATAGCCGCGCACCGGCTGGATGCGGCCGGACTCGACGTCGCGCAGGAAGGATTCGATCGGCTGCGCCGGCGCCATGCTCAGGCTGGTGGCCAGGAGCGTGCGCATGGATTCGAAGAGCGGCCGCCCGTCCACCACCGACACCTTGAAGGTCTTGCCGCCGACCTTGGCTTCGAAGGTCGTGCCCGACTCGTTGACTTTCAGATCCTGGACCTGTCCGGTGTAGAGATCCACCCACAGTTGGTCGAGGCTGCGCTTGCCCACCGAAGGGCTGTTGCCGAAGACCACCAGCGCGACGATCGCGAGGATGAAAATGACCAGGAAGATGCCGCTCGAGCGGCGCGCGTTCGGTTCCGGCTGGTTCGGTTGCTGTTCTTGACTCATGTGCGTTCTTCTGCCTTCGTCGGCTCAGCGGCGAGCAGCCACGCGGCGACGTCCAGGAAGATCTTCTCCGAGATCGACTGGAATATCTGGTCATAGGCCATCCGGTCGGTCTCCTCCACGGAGGGGAGGAACTCCAACTGCCGCCTTTCGGCCCCGGAGAGGACCACCTCGCCGCCGGCGTCCAGCAGCTCCCAGGCCACTTCCACCTCGGCCGCGCCCAGGTTGTAGGAGCCTTGGCGGTTGCCGACTTCGCCGCGCCGGGTGGGATCCACCACGCGCGTGCGCAGCACCAGCGAGGGATTCCGGCTGCTGAGGCGCACGTCGAGCAGGCGTTGCGCGTCGGCGCGCAGCGCGGAAGTCAGCGGGACTTCGAGCCCGATCCAGGACGACTCGTTCGTCGCGGGCGGCACGCCGAAACTGCGGCCGTTGCCGGCGGCGGGATCCAGGACCGTGTAGCCGGCGCAACCAGCGAGGAGGCACAGCGGCAGCAGCAGGCTGGCGGCGCCGCGCATCACGGAGTGGAGGGAGGGGCGGCGGCGGCGGCCAGTCGCTCGAGCCGGCTCTGCGCTTCGACGGCTGCCGCGGTGGTGCCGAGATCCACCGCCAGTTCGCGGTGCCCGAGCGCGGTGCGGCCGGCGGCCAGCTGCAGATGGAAGAGTTCGCCGGGCTCGTTGTCAATGCGCCGGTAATAGTTGGCGAGCATGATGTGATAGGCGCCCAGATACTCGGCGAGTTGCGCGCGGGCGGCTTCGGCCTCGGCGCGGTGTAGGCCGTCCGGGAAATCCGCGAGGTACGCGC
>CAYVPL010000368.1:0-1851 GCA_964453755.1 uncultured Planctomycetales bacterium | reverse complement strand
CTTCGCGGCCTTCAGCCAGGCGGCGCGCGAGACCTTGGACATCGCCAAGGCGCACGTCGTGATCGGCCTGCTGCTCGGCTGCATGCTGCCCTTCCTGTTCAGCGCGATGACCATGCAGGCCGTCGGCCGCGCGGCCTTTGCGATGATCGGCGAAGTGCGCCGCCAGTTCCGGGAGATTCCGGGCCTGATGGAAGGCACCGGCAAGCCGGACTACGCGGCCTGCGTCGCCATCTCGACGAAGGGCGCGCTGCGCGAAATGATTCTGCCCGGCGTGCTGGCGATCGGCGCGCCGGTCGCGGTCGGCTTCTACAGCGTGAGCATGCTGGGCGGCCTGCTGGCCGGATCCCTGGTCGGCGGCGTGATGATGGCCATCTTCATGGCCAACGCCGGCGGCGCCTGGGACAACGCCAAGAAGTACATCGAGAAGGGCAACCACGGTGGCAAAGGCTCCGAGCCGCACAAGGCGGCGGTGGTCGGCGACACGGTCGGCGACCCCTTCAAGGACACCTCCGGCCCCTCGATTAACATTCTGATCAAGCTGATGTCGGTCGTGAGCCTCCTGCTCCTGCCCTTCTTCATGCGGTAGACTGATCAGGTTGATCTCCACCCCTCGCCTTTGAGTCGCGCCGCCGTCAAATCACGCTCGCGCGCGCTGGCTGAAATGCTGGCGCGCGAAGCGGCGGCGCTCAAAGGCGACGCCATTCGCATTCTTGACGTGTCCGAGCTGCTGTACATCACGGATTTCTTCGTGATCGTGACCTCGCAGAGCGCCCGGCAGACGCGCGCGCTGGCCGAGGCCCTGCGCAGCGCCGCCAAGTCCAGCACCGGCGCCAAGGGCAGCGAGGAAGGCGGCAGCAAGTCGCCGTGGGTGCTTTGCGACTTCGACACGGTGGTGGTGCATGTGCTCACCCCCGAGGCGAGAGAGTTCTACGACTTGGACGGCCTGTGGGCCGATGCCGAGGAAGTGGATTTCGCCGCCTGAGCAGATACTGGCCCAGAGGACTGCGGACGCCGGACAGAAGAAAGGCGTAACCACGCCCGCCGACGGGCGTGGAAGAGGAGGACGGGGCGCGGAGCGCGCCCTGCGCACTCCATGAGCGCCTTCCTGCCGCACTTCTGTCCGCATCCGGACTGCCCGTCGCGGGCTTCGTCCGCCTCCTTCCGCTTCCACCGCGACGGCTCCTTCCCGCGCCTCGCGGACGGCCGCCGGGTGCAGCGCTTCCGCTGCCGCGCCTGCCGCCGGCGCTTCTCGGCGCAGACATTTCGCCTCGACTACCGGCAGCAGAAGCCGCGCATCAACGTGGCGCTGCTCCAGTACTTCGTCTCCAAGGTCACGCATCGCCAGGCCGCGCGGCTGCTGGGGATTGACCGCAAAACCGTGCAGCAGCGTCTCCGCCTCTTCGGGCCGGCGCTGCGGGCGCTGCACGAATCCTTCCTCGCCCGCGCGGCGCACAACGGCGGCCTCTTCGGCGTCTTCAGCATGGACGAGATGGAGACCTTCGAGCACAACCGCCGCCTCAAGCCCCTCACCGTGCCGGTGCTGATCCACCGCTCCACCCGCTTCATCGTGCATCTGGAAGTGGGCCAATTGCCGGCTCGCGGCGGCCTCAAAGAGCGGGATCAGGCGCGGAAACTCGCCCAGGGCCCGCGGCGCAGCGAGTCCAGTCTGATGGTCCGCCGCTGCCTCGAGCAACTCAAGCAGGTGCACGACCCGCAAGAACTCCTGCAGATGGTCATGGACCAGAAGCGCAGCTACAAGCCCGAGGTGCGCACGCTCTTTGGCAATCGCATTGCCGCGCTGGTGACGGAGTCTTCCAAACGGGCCCGCAACACGTCCAATCCGCTCTTCGC
>CAYVPL010000367.1:0-1856 GCA_964453755.1 uncultured Planctomycetales bacterium | reverse complement strand
CGAAGGGGCAGAGCAGGTCCACGACTTTGATGCCGGTCTCGAACACTTCGGCGACCGAGCCCTGGTCTTCGAAGCGCGGCGCCGGGCGGTGGATCGGCCAGCGCTCGGACTCGCCGAGCGGCCCCTTGATCTTCTCGTCCAGCGGGCGGCCCAGCAGGTCGAACACGCGGCCCGTTGTGATCTTGCCGACCGGCACCGTGATCGGGCTGCCGGTGGCCGTGGCGGGCATGCCGCGGCGCAGGCCGTCGGTGGACGACATCGCCACGCAGCGCACCATCTGATCGCCCATGTGCTGGGCAACCTCGAGCACCAGCGAGCCCTGGCCCTGGCGGTCCACGGTCACGGCTTCGTTGATGCCGGGGAGCTTGCCTTCGAAGGCCACGTCCACGACGGGTCCGAAAATCTGCTTGATGTTGCCTGTGCTGCTCATGTCTGACGGTCTGACGAAGATTTACAGCGCTTCCGCGCCGGAGACGATCTCGAGGATCTCGGTGGTGATGCGGGCCTGGCGGGCGCGGTTGTAGGCGCGCGTGAGCGCCTTCTTCATGTCGCCGGCGGCGGTCGTCGCGTTCTTCATCGCGAAGCGGCGGCTGGCGTACTCGGAAGTGACGGACTCGAGCAGCGCGTGATAGACGAGCGTCTCGAGATAGCGCGGCACCAGGCGGCTGACGAGGTCCGTGGCGGAGGGCTCGAGCAGCGGCGTGTTGGCGCGCAAGGACGGCGTTCCCGGCTCGGCGGGCGCGGCCAGCGGCGGAATCGGCAGGAACTGCGCCGGCGTCGCGACGTACCGCATCATGGACTCGAAGCGCGTGGAGAGGAGGGTGACGCCGGAAATCTTGCCGGCGCGGAAGTCGTCGATCAGCACGCGCGTGATGGCGGCGGCGGTGCCGAAGCTCATCTGCTCGACGTTCACCTGCTCGAAATAGGCGGCGACGGTGAGCTTGCCGCGCGTCGCGTAGGACATGCCCTTGCGCCCGACGATGTAGAGCACCGCCTTGCCGTCCACGCGCTCGAGCTCTTCCTCGAGTTGGCGGTGCACGTTGGCGTTGTAGGCGCCGCACAGGCCGCGGTTCGAGGTGACCAGCAGGATCGCGGGCGGCGCGCCGGCAGCGCCGGGCAGGAACAACGGCGCGGAGGCGCCGGCCGCTTCCACGTCGCCTTTCAGGCCGGCGGCCAGGAAGCGCACCAACTCAGTCAGGCGGCCGGTGTAGGGCTTGGCCGCCAACGCGCGCGCCTGAAAGCGCCGGAGTTTGGTCGTGGCGACCATCTCCATGGCGCGGGTGATCTTCTGGATGTTCCCGACGCTCCGGATGCGCTGGCGCAGGTCGCGGATGTTGGCCACGGCGTCCTACTCCTTGACTCCTTCGGCGACGAAGGTCTTCTTGAACTTCTCGCAGGCGGTTTTCACTTGCGCGGCGAGCTCGTCGGTCCACTTGGCCTTCCAGCCCTCGAGCTCGGCCATGATCGGCGCATGTTCGGCGCGCATGAACTCGGCGAAGCCCATGGCGAAGGGCCGGACCTGGGCGACCGGCACGTCGTCGAGCAGGCCGCTGGTGCCGGCGTAGATCTGCACGATCTGGTCGGCGTTGCGCATCGGGCGGTACTGATCCTGCTTGAGCAGTTCGACCAGGCGCGCGCCGCGGCCCAGCGCGTCCTGCGTGGACTTGTCCAGATCGGAGCCGAACTGGGCGAAGGCCTCCAGTTCGCGGTACTGCGCCAGGTTGATGCGCAGGCCGCCCGCCACCTTCTTCATGGCCGGAGTCTGCGCCGAGCCGCCCACGCGCGACACCGAGATGCCCACGTTCACCGCCGGGCGCACGCCCGCGTAGAACAGGTTGGCCTCGAGGAAGATCTGG
>CAYVPL010000366.1:0-1863 GCA_964453755.1 uncultured Planctomycetales bacterium | reverse complement strand
CACTCGCCGGTCAGGCCCAGGTCGCCCCAGGTCTTGATGTCGGCGTCGTAGCCGTTCTTGCGGGTCTTCGAGAAGATGGCGTCGGCCTTCACCAGCGACAGGCCGGCGAGCGGGTTGTCCTTGTGGACGTAGATGGCCAGGACGTCGATGGAGGTCTTCACCTCGGTCATCTTGTAGCCGTACTTCTTCTCGAACTTGTCCTGCTCCTCGGCCTTGACCGGGCGGGACATCGGGCCGAAGTGGGCGGTGCCCGCCTCGAGCGCCGGCGGTGCCGTGGAGGAACCCTTGCCCTCCACTTCAACCTTGACGTTGGGGTAGAGCTTGCGGAAGCCTTCGGCCCACAAGGTCATCTCATTGTTCATCGTGTCGGAACCGATGGACTTGAGGCTGCCGGACACCGGGGTGCCGGGGACGTATTTCGGGATCTTCGCGTCCACCTTGACGGCGCCGTAAGAGGCCTCTTGGGCCTGCACCGGCTCCTGCGGGTGGAATGCGAAGCCTGCAGCCAGGAAGGCCGCGACGGGGAGTGCGATTTGAATCATCGAAGAAAACGGTAAGCGGCTCCTGTGAAGGCCCGGTGAAGCCTATCTGAATTCTGCGAGACCGGCGCCCGGCCGGGGAGTGGCCGGAGAGGCTGGAAATTCGACCTGAAAGAGGGATCCCTCCCCCGGCCGGCTCTGGACGCTGATCCGGCCTCCCATGCGCGAAAGCAAGTTCCTGACGATGGCCAGGCCCAGGCCCGTGCTGCCGCTGGCCCGGCCGTGGGCAGGATCGCCGCGGAAGAAGCGCTCGAAGATTTGCGGCAGAATCGCGGGGTCAATGCCGGTTCCCGTGTCGCGAACGGTGACGGAAACCCCGTAGTCCTCGTCTTCGATCGTCACGTCCACGGCGCCCGCATCCGTGTAATTGATCGCGTTCGCGACCAGGTTGCGCACCACCGTTTGCAGGGCGGAGCGGTCGGCCAGCAACTCGCCGCGGGCATGCGCCGTGACGCGCAGTTGCAGCCCCTTGGCTTCGGCGCGCGGACGCAAGTCCTCGACCACGGCGCTGACGGCTTCGGCGGCTTGGATGCGCTCCGGCCGCAGGCGCCAATCAGGATCTTCGGCGCGCGCCAGCTGCAAGAGGTCTTCGGCCATGTTGGCGAGCGCACGCGCGTTGCGCTGGGATCGGGCCAGCAAGTCGGCGTGATTCTCCGGAGGAAGATCCTCCATCAGATCGAGCAAGCCGATCAACGCGGCGATCGGCGTCTTCAACTCGTGGCTGGCGTTGGCGACGAAGTTGCGGCGCCGGCGCTCGAGCGCGGCGTCGCTGCGCAGATCCTGCAGCACGAGCAGGCGGCGGCCGACGCCCGCGGGCGCGAGCGTGACTTGCACGACGAGATCGGGCAGTCCGTCCGGACGGTCCAGCTCGAGCACGCGGCGCACGGTTTCGTCGTCCGGCGTGCCGGCGACGAGGCGCGCGATTTGCGCCTGCCGGGTGAAGCGGTCGAGCGGCAGGCCGCCCGCTTCGGCATCCGGCGGCGCGTCGAGCAGCGCGATCGCGGCCGGATTGGCGAACAACACTTCGCCGTCGCGTCCCAGCAGCGCAACGCCTTCGGCCAAGTGGTCGAGCGAGCGCTGCATGGCCTCGCGGCGCGCGCGCACGTCGGCGGCGTCGTGCTCGGCTTCGAGGCGCCGCCGGCGCTCGCGCCAGCCCCAGACCGCGGCGAATGCGCAGCCGATTCCCAGCGCGACGGTCGTTCCTGACATCAGCGGCCCGTTCAGGCCACTTTAGCGGCGCGGCTTGGCCGATTGCCCGGACTTCGCGCCTTTGGACGGGCCCTTGGGGCTGTCCTCCGTCTCGACGAAGCGGTAGCCGACGCCG
>CAYVPL010000365.1:0-1870 GCA_964453755.1 uncultured Planctomycetales bacterium | reverse complement strand
TCAAACTCCATGAAGGGCGTGCATCAGACGCCCCGTTCCAGGAACAGGATGCGCTTGCCGCGCGTGCGCGCCCGCACCTTGGCCAACAACACCTCGCGCGGGTCGGGCGCTGGTTTGACTTCGGCGGCAGCGCCAGCGCCGTGCTCTTGCGGCTGGAGATCGGCCTCCGCCAGTTCCGCCACGAGCACGGCCTCGCGCGCCGCGTCGCGCGGTCCGGCCAGGATTTCCAAAAGTTTCTTGAAGCGGCCGCGGATGCGGCGATCGCCGAGCTCCTCGGGCGCGAAGGCGGACAACCGATCCGCATGCTCGCGCAGGTGCACGGCCAGATCGGGATTGTCCAGAATCTCGAAAGCCTCCATGAGCCAGCGCCGGAGGTCGTCGGTGGAAACGGCGCTGCCGCGCGGCCGCCGCTGCAGCAGCTCGCGCCGCGCCTTGCGCCGAATCTTGCGCTCCGGATCCTGGCCGAGTTCCTTGGCCCAAGTGTGCGCCGGGCTGTAACCCTCGTCGAGCGCGCGCGCAAGATCGGGATAGTCGCGGTCGTTGAACTGGCCGATGCGCCGCAGGTGCCCGATCAAGCCCGACCAGGCGCCGACGTCGCTCACGCAGCCGCGCAGCCAGCGCGCGCGCTGCGCCAGACTGAGCAACTCCGCGCGCAAAGCGGCGTCGGCGCGCACGCTGCCGGGAGGCGGAACGGCGCGCGGCCGCTCCCAATCGGCCGAAATGCGCGCCAGACCGGCGCAGAGTTCCCGCAACTGACCGTCCGGATCGTTCGGGCGCGGCCGCAGCGCCGCCGCATCCGCCCAGCCGTCGGCGTCGCGTCCCGGCTCGGCCTCGAGCCGTTCCAGTTCGGCCTGCGCGGCGGCCGACACTTCGGCCCAGGTCCGCAACTCCGGCCCGTCGCCGTCCGGATCCACCGAGGAGCGGCACTCGCCCGGACGGGCCGTCAGTTGCAGCGCCGGCACGCTGCCCGGCCAGAGCCGAAACGCTTGTTCCTGAATCAGATTGGCAATGCCGTGCACGGCGCCGTGCACCAGGGGATCGCCGGGTCGCTGCTCCTGCACGGCGCGCGCTCGTGTGATCCAGTGCAGCATCAGCAACCGCAGGCGGCTCGGCGCAATCTCTCCCAATTCGCGGCTCGCCGCGACGACGTCGTCGCGCTGCTGCGTCAGAATGGCCAAGGCCTCGGCCAGTTCGAGTTGCGGCTCCGGCAGACTGCGCGGCGGCGCCGAGACTGGCGCGGGCGTGGGTGCCGGCGCGGGCTCGGGAGCCGGCGCGGGCTCCGGAGCCGGCGGCACCGACAGCGCGGCCGGCGTGGGCTCCGGTGCCGGCAACGGCGGCGGCGGCGGCGCCGGCGGAATCGGGGCCGGCTCCGGCATCGGGCGATCCGCCAGCAAGCGCGCCCGGATGCGCGCCGACGGCACCATGAGCGCGAAGGCCGCGTCGAGCGCGCCTTCCGGCGTCGTAGCCTCGCCCAGCCATTGCCGCCCGGGTTCCTCGATGAGGCAGCGCCACCACGCTCCCCGCTCGAGCAGGACCGAGCAGCCCAGCGCAGTCAAATAAGACAGCACGGCCCTCTGCGGAGCGCGCTCCGGCCCCTGCAGGAACGGTTCCAGCTCGTTGCCGCTCACTTCAACAGCATAGACGACCCGCCGCGCGCCAGCGGCGCGCCCTCCGTGTAGCCCGCGTCCAGATGTCGCACCACGCCGATGCCGGGATCGTTCGTGAGCACCGCGCGCAGGCGCGCGTCCATCGCCGTGCTGCCGTCGCAGACGGTCACCTGCCCCGAATGCTGCGAGTAGCCGATGCCCACTCCGCCGCCGTGGTGCATGCTGACCCAGCTCGCGCCGCTGGCTACCGCCAGCATGCCGTT
>CAYVPL010000364.1:0-1889 GCA_964453755.1 uncultured Planctomycetales bacterium | reverse complement strand
GAGCCGCGTCTGCAGCGCCAGTTCCGTCATGCCGAGAATGCCGTTCATCGGCGTGCGAATCTCGTGGCTCATGTTGGCCAGGAATTCGCTCTTCATCCGGTTGGCCTCCAAGGCCTCGTGCGAGGCCTTGCGCAGCTGCTGCTCCAACTGCACGTGCGTGCTGACGTCCTGCAGGCACACGGCGAAGCCGCCGCGGAAGGACTTGACGCGCACGTCGAACCACGCGCCGCTGCCCGGATGCGAGACCTGCACGGGATGCTCGGCGGAGCGCCGCTCCAGATCCACCAGCGTGGTGGCGTCCAAGTGCTCGACCGAAAGCAGATCGGCGAGAGTCGAACCGCGCTCTTCGAGCGAGGCGCGCACGCGGGCGGCGGCGGCGTTCTCGAGCCGCGCCACCATCTTGCCGCCGCGGCCGTCCTGCTCGAAAATGAACATGGCTTCGGCCACGGTCTCGATCGCCATGCCGAACGCGCTTTCCGTCGCCACTTGGCGCTGCCGCGCCGCGTACAGCATGCTGATCCACGAATTGGTGATGGACAGCGTCGCCAGGATGGAGGTGGAGACGATCAGGAAGTTCCAGGCGTTCTGGTATTCCGCCGGGATCATGTGCGGCACGATGCCGTGCGACTGCTCCCACATCGCGTACATGCCGATGCAGCTCAGCGTCAGCGTGACCGTCACGGCGGCGCCGCGGAAGCCGAACAGATAGCAGCCGATCAGCGGCCCCAGCAGCAGCCAGGAGCTGCCCGGACTGCGCAGTCCGCCGCTGGTGTAGAGCGTGCCGAAGACGGCGAACATCAGGCCGAGCACGATGGCCCAGCCGGCGCGCACCGGATCTTTGCGCCGGTGCAGGGAGATCAGCGCCGCGACGTTCACCAGTTCGGCGGACGTCACCATCCAGGCGGCGAAGTTCAGTTCGAACCAGAAGAAGAGCGCGATGAAGGGCGGACCGATGGCCAGCAAGCGCAGGCCCAGCGAGGTCGCCATGCGGCGCCGCGTCTCGGGGTCGTAGTCGGCGATGGCGAGCGCGGAATCCATCCGCTCGCGCAGCCGTTGCAGGCTTCCGGTCAGCATGTTGGGTACGGAGATCTCCAGGTCCTCCATCGGCCCGATCGGCGGTGGGCCTTGAGACGGCCGCGGCGAAGGCTTAGGGTCTGCCCATGTTCAAGAAGCGCCTGACCGACTACGCCGCCTGCGCGGGGTGAGCGGCGAAGCTCCCTCCGGGGCTGCTCGGGCAGGTTCTGCGCCGAGTTGCCCCTGCGGCCGTCTCGCCGGATCTTCTGGCGGGATTCCAGCACTACGACGACGCCGGCGCCGTGCGCCTGGCGCCCGGCCGCGTCGGCCTCTACACGGTGGATTTCTTTCCGCCGGTGGTGGACGACGCGCGCGCCTACGGCGCCATCGCGGCCGCGAATTCCTTGTCTGACATCTACGCCTGCGGCGGCGAGGCCAAGGTGGTGCTGAACCTGGCCGGATTCCCCGAAGAATGGGGCGAGGACATCCTCGGCCCGCTCTTCGAGGGCGCGGTGGAGAAAGTCATGGAGGCGGGGGCGCTGTGGGTGGGCGGCCACTCCGTGCGCTCGCAGGAGCCGCTCTTCGGCTTCGCGGTCTTCGGCGAAGTCACGGAAAGGGAGCGCATCGGCCACGAAGGCGCGCAGCCCGGCGACCGCCTCTTCCTCACGAAACCTTTGGGCGCCGGCTCCATCACCACCGGCGTGAAGAAGGGCAAGACCAAGCCGGAAGACGCGGCCGCCGCCGTCGCGGTGATGGCGCGCCTCAACCGCCCCGCTGCAGCCGCCATGCGCGCCAGCGGCGTGCGCGCCGCCACCGACGTGACCGGCTTCGGCCTGCTCGGCCACGCCTCCAACTTGGCGCAGGGCTCCGGCGTG
>CAYVPL010000363.1:0-1908 GCA_964453755.1 uncultured Planctomycetales bacterium | reverse complement strand
GGCTCGCGCATCGCGCGCGCCGCCAGCGGCCGCAGCTCCAGCGCGCCCTTGCGCGCCAGGGCCCGCAGGTGGAAATCGGCGGTCTGCGGGCTCACGCCCAGCGCGCGCCCCAACTCAGCCCGCGTCGGCGGCACGCCGTGGCGGGCCTGAAAAGCGCGTAACGCGGCCAGCGCGGCCCGTTGACGGACGGAGAGGGCGGAGGTGACCGGAAGTTGCGCCACGCGCGCACTATACGACGGATATCAGATCCGGCAAGCGTCGCCCGCGGCCGTCTCCACCCGCGCCCGTTCCCCCAGGGACCGGCCGTCGGCCAGGAGCGCGCGTACCGGCTCCAGGTAGGACTCTTCCTCCGCCAGGGGCTCGGCCAGCGCCAGCAGCTCCCGCGCCCGGTCCAGGAGGCGGCCGCCGGCCGGATCCCGGCCGGACAGGGCGTCGCGATGGGCCGCGTTCCAGGCCTCCAGGCGCTGCGGGTGGCTCCAGCGCGCGCCCAGGCGCTCGGCGGCGGCCAGCGCGGCCGGCCGGTCGAAGACCGCGCGCGCCAGGGCGGCGTAGGCCAGGCCCAGTTCCGGCGGCACGGCATCGGCGTGGCGCAGTTCCAGCTGCGGGCGGAAACGCGCCTCGGGGAAGAAAGTGGACAGATGCAGATCCCAGTCGCCGGGGCAGAGCTCGCAGGAGCAGTCCCAGTCCGCCCACATCGTGCCGTGCACGTCGTGCAGGCCGTCGGGCCGCTGCACGAAGAGCATCGGCGCCGCGGCCGCCCAGGCAACGTAGTCGCGGAAGGTCGAGCCGTCCGCCGCCAGGGTTTCCGGAATGCCGCAGCGCTGCGGATCCACGCTGGTCCAGACGTGGCCGCGCCACGACGCGTAGCCCGTTTGACGACCGGCCGCGACCGGCGAATTGGCAAAGACGGCGTTGAATACCGGCGCCAAGCGCAGCGCCACGCGCAGTTTGCGCATCGCGTCTTCCTCGTCGGCGTGATCCAGATTCACCTGCACGCCGCAGGTGCCTTTCATCATCCACATGCCGTATTGCCCGCGCGCGCGCAGCCAGGGCTCCATCACCGCGTAGCGCGCTTTCGGCAGGCGCGCGATCTGCTCCGGCGCCGCCGCCGGATGCGCGCCCACCTGCGCGAAGCGCACGCCGAACTCCGCCGCCAGCGCATCCTGCTCCGCGCGCCACAGCGCGTACTTCTGCGCGAGATCCGGCAGCCCGAGGCACAGCGGCGAAGACCATTCCATCTGCGCGCCCGGCTCCAGCGTGATGGTGCCGCCGCCCGGCAGGCGCAGACCGAGCAGATGCTCGCCTTCGCGGATCGCCTCGGCGCGCAGGCGCTGCCCGCTGCGCTCCAGCATCGCGCCGACGCCGCCCGCGCCAGCGTAGGGCACGGGCGCGCCGTCGGCCGCGCGCAGCACGAAATTTTCCACCTCCAGACCAAGGCGCGCGTTCGCGGGCGAGCGATGGCCGCGCCGCAGCGCCTGCGTGAGACGGTCGAGATCGGCGGTGTTCATGCGCGGAGTCGGGGACTGCCCGGGTGCCGGGAGTGGCGGGAGCGCGTAGGAATCGAACCTACCGGGTCTCGCCGTGCGAAACCCCAACGGCTTTGAAGGCCGAACGTGACACCAGCCCCGATGCGCTCCCTCAGTTCGAAAGAAAGACTCCGCCGTGACGTCTTTCTTTAGATTAAGGTCACCCCGGCCGGCCCGCCAAGGATTTCGCCGACTTCCACGGCTTCCGCGGCCCTGCCGCCGGCGGCGGCGTAGGCCTGAGGAAAGCCTGCGGCGGCCGCGGCGGGCACGCAGGCCAGGATGCCGCCGCTGGTCTCGGCGTCGAAGGCCAGATTCGCCAGCCATTCCGGCACCCGCGCGCCGATCTCGACCTTGCCGGCCAGGTTGGCGCGGCCGCGCGCCG
>CAYVPL010000362.1:0-1924 GCA_964453755.1 uncultured Planctomycetales bacterium | reverse complement strand
TGACGTAGTGCTCGTAGTCGTCCACCTCGAAGACCGCCTCGGCGGTGTCCACCACTTTCCACACCACGACGGCGCCGATCTCGATCGGATTGCCCTTGTGGTCGTTGACTTTCAATTTGTCACAATCGAAGTTGCGCACGCGCACGGAGACCTTGCGCTTCGTGGTGAAGGGATTCACCCAGAACAGGCCGTCCTCGTGCACGGTGCCCTGGTAGCGGCCGAAGAGTTGGATCACGCGCGCTTCGTTGGGCGCCACCGCCATCAGGCCGAAGGGCCAGAAGAACGCGGTCACGAAGAAAGGCAGCGCGAGCAGCTTCAGCGCGTTCTCCGGCGTGAAGATCAGCACCGCAATGCCGGCGCCGATCAGCAGCGGCAACTCGAAGAGCAGAGGGACCAGGCCGGAGCGCGGACGCTTCACGACCTCACGGATGATGGGAGAGGGATCTGACATCGGATTGATATCAATATAATATCCTTTTCCGATTTCTACAAGGCTTTTCCACCGTTTTCGACGGATTCTCCACCGACTCCCCACAGCCACAAAAAACACGATCCATAGTGCTTGCAGCCTGTCGAAGTGCTGCATATGGTCGGCGGACCTCCCTCCGCTCCCCAAGCGGCGGGGGGCGGAAGGGCCGATTGGCTCCAACTCCTTGTCGCGCAAGGCTTTGCGACCAGGGAGATGGCCAGGAGGGCCCTTCAGATCACCCGCAGCCCCTTCCCAGCGACCCGCCCCTGATGGAATCCGCCTCCTCCGTCCTCAACACGCCGGCCCCCGCCTCGCCGCCCCCCGCCGCCGCCGCGCCCCAGGCCGTCACCGGCAGCCGCATGCAGGTTCGCAAGCGCAACGGCGATCTCGAGCCGGTGGACGTCAACAAGATCGTGCGCGCGGTCACGCGCTGCTGCGAGGGCCTGTCCGACGTGGACGCGCTGCGCGTCGCCACGCGCACCATCAGCGGCCTCTACGACGGCGCCACCACCGCCGAGCTCGACCGGCTCTCCATCCAGACCGCCGCGGCGCTGATCGCCGAAGAGCCGCAGTACTCGCGCCTCGCCAGCCGCCTGCTCGCCTTCTACATCGAGAAGGAAGTGTCCAACCAGGACATCATGTCCTTCCACCAGTCGGTGGAGTTCGGCTTCCAGCAGGGCCTGATCGGCGAGCGCACGCGCAAATTCGTGCAGGCCAACCGCCGCAAGCTGGACGACGCCGTCGAGCGCGCGCGCACCGACGGCTTCACCTACTTCGGACTGCGCACGGTCTACGACCGCTACCTGCTCAAGCATCCGGAGACGCGCCACGTCATCGAGACGCCGCAGTACTTCTTTCTGCGCGTGGCCTGCGGCCTCGCGGAATCGCCGCAGGAGGCCATCGAGCTGTACCGGCTGATGTCCTCGCTCGAGTACATGCCGAGCAGCCCGACGCTGTTCAACTCGGCCACCCACCGCACGCAACTCTCCTCCTGCTACCTGCTGGATTCCCCGCAGGACGATCTCGAGTCCATCTATCAGCGCTACACGGACATCGCGAAGTTGTCCAAGTACGCCGGCGGCATCGGCCTGGCCTACACGCGAGTGCGCGCGCAGGGCTCGCTGATCCAGGGCACCAACGGCAACAGCAACGGCATCATCCCCTTCCTCAAGACCCTCGACTCCTCGGTCGCCGCAGTCAACCAGGGCGGCCGGCGCAAGGGAGCCGCGCTGGCTGGTGTGAGACGGTTGGCCCGTGGCGCAGACCCGCGACCAACCAGATCAGCGGACGACCGCGGCCCAGGCCGCGTGCCGCCGCTGGGAGCGACATTCGCGGCGGCACCGGCTTGAGCACCGGTGTCGCGGCGGATGCAAAACCCAGCCCGGCGCGATTCAAGCCGAGTCGCGCCGGGCTGGTCTGTTTTTCGGCGGGGACGGAGGGCGGCGCGATCGTTGG
>CAYVPL010000361.1:0-1926 GCA_964453755.1 uncultured Planctomycetales bacterium | reverse complement strand
CCATCTGATGCTCGTGGACCTGCGCGGCGCCGGCGCCGCCGGCCTGACCGGCGCGGTGGCGGAAGCCGCTCTGGGCCGCGCCGCCATCACGGTGAACAAGAACCTGATTCCCTTCGACCCGCAGCCGCCGATGCAGGCTTCCGGCATCCGCATCGGCACGCCGGCCGTCACCACGCGCGGCTTCCGCGAGCCGGACATGGAGCGCCTGGCCGGCTGGATGGATCAGGTGCTGCGCGCGCCGGACGACGAGAAAGTCGCGGCCGCCGTGCGCCACGAAGTCGAGGAGTTCTGCGCCGCCCGGCCGATCTACCCGGACTACCGCGCCTGAAGCTTGGCCTGCAGCGCGGCGTCCTTCTGCAGGACCTTGGCGCGCTGATCGTCGCGGAACTCGTCCAGTTTCTTGGCCAGGCCGGCGTCCTGCAGGCCCAGAATCCGCAGCGCCGTGAGCGCCGCGTTCTGCGGACCGCCGCCGCCGACGGCCACCGCCACCACGGGCACGCCGCCCGGCATCTGCACGGTGGCCAACAGCGCGTCCATGCCGCCGAGCGGCGGGTTGTCGAGCGGAATGCCGATCACCGGCAGCGTGGTGTGCGCCGCCACGACGCCGGCCAGGTGCGCGGCGCCGCCGGCCGCGCAGATCATGACCTGCAGGCCGCGGGCGCGCGCGCCGGAGGCGAATTCGCAGGCCTCCTGCGGCGTGCGGTGCGCGCTCAGCACGCGCACGACCGGCTCTTCGCCGAAGGCGCGCAAGGTGGCGACGACCGGTTCGAGCCGGGGGAAATCGGAATCGGAGCCCATCAGGAGGGCGACACGCGGGGAGCGGGAAGGGTTCATGCTGGGTTGCGGAGGGCGAGTCGGAGCAGGTCCTGGAAGCTGGCCTCAGGGCCGAGAGCCTTGCGCGCGGCATCGGCGGCGCGCTGAGCGGCGGGGGGGGGAGCCCCCAGATCGGTGAGCACGCGCACCAGATCGTCGGCCGACGGCGCCGCGCCGGCGGCGGAGGCGCCGCCTTCGGCAGGCAGACCGGTCGCCCATTCGCGCAGGTGGTCGCGCAGTTCGACGACGAGGCGCTCGGCGGTCTTCTTGCCCACGCCCTTCACGGAACTGAGCCGGGCGACGTCGGATTCGACGATGGCGCGCACCAGGGCTTCAGGCGGCAGCGCGGACATGACCTCCAGGGCGCGCGTGGGGCCGACGCCGGTCACTTGGATCAGGCGGCGGAACAGGCGCCGTTCCATTTCGGTGCCGAAGCCGTAGAGGGTCAGCGCGGTCTCGCCGACGGCGAGATGGACCAGCAAGGTGGCCTCTTGGCCGGTCTTCAACCGGGCGCCGACGGAGTCGGGCACGTGAATGAGCCAGCCGACGCCGCTCACGTCCAGCACGGCCCGCGCAGGTCCGATGCTGCTGACGCGGCCGCGCAGGAAGTCGTACACGGACTCGTCGGCGCGAGGCCCTTAGGCCTCCGTGTCGCCGGCTGCCGTCTCGCCCTCGGGTCGCAACTCCATGGTCGCGCCCTCTTCGTCGTCCTCGTCGTCATCCTCGCCGAATTCCTCGGCCAGGTACTCTTCCTCGAGCTCGTCGCCGCGGCCGGAGCGCAGACGCAGGCCGTACTCCGTGAGCTTCTGCTTGAGTTCGTTGAGCGAGGTGATGCCGAAGTTCGGCATCGACAGGAGATCCTCTTCGGTGTAGAGCAGGACGTCGCCGACGCGCTGAAGATTCAGGCGCTCGACCAGCACGCGGTGGCACCGCACCGACAGGCTCAGGCTGGAGATCTGGAGATCCAGAGCTTCCTTCTGCTCCTCGGTCAGCTCGCCCAGCCAGGCCAGTTCGCTGGCGAGGTCCATGGTGCGGCCGGCGTTGAAGTCCTCCGGAATGACGAAGGAGCCGTCGTCGCGGCGCATGCCCAGTTTGAGGCCGCGATTCGCGAGC
>CAYVPL010000360.1:0-1936 GCA_964453755.1 uncultured Planctomycetales bacterium | reverse complement strand
GGCTTTTACGCAGCACTCGATGCCGACAGCGAGGGCGTCGAAGGCAAGTACTACGTGTGGAACCCCGATGAGGTCGCGGCTCTGGTCGGTCCCGAAAAGGCTGCGCTTATGACCCGCTGCTACGACGTGATCCCCGGTGGCAACTGGAGCGATCCGCACGGCCACGGACCGGACAACGCCTCGATCTTGCACGTCATCGATCAGCCCCATGACGAGGAAGAAGAGCGGCTGCTCACCGAGGCAAAAGTGGCGCTACTGGCGGCCCGCGACCAGCGGATTGCACCGGGGACCGATGACAAAATCCTGACTGGCTGGAACGCGCTCACCATCTCGGGTCTCGCGACGTGTGGCCAGCTGCTCCAGCGGGTGGACTTCATCGAGCTGGCACGCACAACCGCCGACTTTGTGCTGACCAAGCTACGCACTGCCAGCGGTGAGCTGCTGCGTACCTATAAGGACGGCCAGGCGCGCTGGGCAGGAACGCTCGATGATCATGCCTTTTTGGCCGAGGCGCTGATCGCGCTGGGCCAGGCCACCCAAGAGGCCAAGTACCTGACGATCGCGGCCGAGCTAACCGAAGCGGCGCTGCGCAACTTGTATGACCCAGAGCAGCACGCGTTCGTCGTGGGCCCGATCGCAACCGATGGTGTATCGCTGATTGCCCGTCCGGTGAGCCTTCACGACAGCGCGATTCCCTCGGGAGTGTCGGTGATGTGCCAAAACCTGCTGCGGCTGGCGGCGCTGTCCCCAAGCCACCGGGAGCGCTATCAAGCGATTGCCGAGTCGACGCTGCTGCGGCTCGGGGAAAAAGCCCAGCGTAGCCCGATGGGGATGGCGGGACTGCTCCAGGCACTCGATCTGCTCCAGCACGGCCTGGTGGTGACGGTGGTGGTGGAGCCGCCGGGAACCGCGACCGATCATCCACTGCGACGGGCCGCCGCGACGACGTACGTGCCCGATCATTTTGTATGGGTGGTGAAGGAAGGCGAGACGGTGCCCGACGCGCTACAGGCGCTGTGCGAAGGCAAGTCGAGTCGAGGAGGGAAGCCTGCGGCGTACGTTTGTCGGGGGCCGCGTTGCACGGCCCCGATTGGCGATCCGCAGGAGCTGCGAAGGCAGCTAAGCGGGCATTAACCGACGACGCCGCACTTGTTCGGAGTGAACACGCCGCAGCTTGCGTTCGAGGCGCAGGTTCCGCAGCTTACCGTGCCACCGCAGCCATCACCAACCGTGCCGCAGTCAAAGCCCTTCGGAGTGCACGCCTGATCCTTGGTGAGCGGGGTGCACGACGTCGCGCCGCAGACACCCGGCATGCCACTGCCACCGCAGGTCTGACCCGCTGGGCAGGTGCCGCAGTTCAAGGTCATACCGCAGCCATCACCGGCAGAGCCGCAAGCCAGACCGAGCTGAGCGCAGGTCTTGCCCATGCAAGCCCCGGTTCCGCACGTTCCAGCGCCGCCGCCACCACAGACCTGTGGAGACGCGCAGGTACCGCAGTTGAGCATGCCACCGCAACCGTCTGGGTAGGTTCCGCAGGTGTACTTCAGGCCCGCGCAGGTGAGCGGGGTGCAGCCACCGCCGCAGACGCCTGGAACGCCGCCGCCACCACAGAGCTGAGGCAAGGTGCAAGTGCCACAGTTGGCGATCAGACCACCGCAGCCATCGCCTTGCGCGCCGCAGTTAAAGCCCTGCATGGCGCAGCTCTTCGGGGTGCAGCTCGGGACGTCGGCCTTAATGCACGAGGTCAGGTCGAACAGCATGTACTCGAGCACTTTTTCCTGTGCCGTCAGTGGAACGCCGGTGCCAAGATTACACTCCGCCGGGAACGTGCCCGATCCAGAGGCACCGGTGCTGACGTGGAAGTCGCTGTACATCACGCGCCCACACTGGTTGGCCGGCATCGCTCCGACCGGGGTGTTGAACGTGTAGTGCATCG
>CAYVPL010000359.1:0-1950 GCA_964453755.1 uncultured Planctomycetales bacterium | reverse complement strand
CGTTGCGCAAATTGGGAATGATTCCCTTCGTCAACTCGACGACCTGCCCGTCGGGCCCGAAGGTCGGAGAGGGTGCGCCGGCCGAAGCCGCCAAGCCGGCGACGCGGTCGGCGTGATGCGCGCCGAGCGTCCAGGTGCCGTAGCCGCCCATCGAGTGGCCGCTGAAGAAGACGCGGTCCGGATCCAGATCCCAGGTGCGCAGCGCGCATTCCATCAGATCCAAGACCCATTCCTCGGTGCCGGAGTCCGTCCAGCCCAACTCGGTCTTCTCCAAGACTTCCGGGAAGATGGCCAGCCAGCCGAGCTCCCGGGCCGCCTCGTCGAGGCCTGCGGCGGCGCTGGATGCGTCGCCGGAGCCGACGCCGCCGCCGTGGAATCCGATCAGCAGTCCCGCGGGCTTGCGCGTCTCGCCGCCCAGGATGTAGAGGCCGCGCTTCTCGGCCTCCCACCAGAAGTACTGGCCGCTTTCTTTCTGCATTTCGCGCCGCGCGTCGGCAGCCGCCAGCAGTTCTTTCACGGCCTTCTTGCGGTCGGAGGGGCGCTCCAGCGGCAGTGCGTCCAACAGCCCGACGATGGCGGTGCGGCGCGCGTGGCCCGTTTCGTCGCGGCCGTCGAGCGTGAAGAACTCGGCGATCAGCGCCTTGCGCGCGCGGGCGTCCGTCGGCGCCTGCGCGGGGGCAGGCGCTGCGGCGGCGACTGCCAGGACCAGGGCCAGAGCAACTCTCACGCCTGGATCCTAGCAGGCGGCGCGGACCGGCGGCTCAGGCGCGCGGCGCGGCAGCGGCGCGTCCCAGCCAGCGCTCGAGCAGCCGGCCGAACTCGTCCTTGCGCAGCGGTTTCGTCAGATAGTCGTTCATGCCCGAGGCCAGGCAACGCTCGCGGTCGCCCACCATGGCGTTGGCGGTGAGGGCCACGATCGGCAGCTCGGCGAACTTGCCGCCCAGCGCGCGGATCGTGCGCGTGGCCTCGTAGCCGTCCATTTCCGGCATCTGACAATCCATCAGGACCAGGTCGTAGGAGCCCTGCGACACCTTCTCCACCGCAATGCGGCCGTTTTCGGCCACGTCGGGCTGGTAGCCGGCGAGTTCGAGCAGGCGGATCGCCAGTTTGCGGTTGACCGGATTGTCTTCGGCGAGCAGCACCTTCGCGCTCTGCGCGATCGGCGCGGCGGGGGAGGCGGACGCGGCGGGGGATGCGTGTGCGGACGGAATCGGCACGGCTGAGGCGAGCGGCGCGCCGCGCACCGGCGCCAGCACCAGTTTCGTCATTTCCTCGCGCAACTGCGCCAGTTTGACCGGCTTGGCCAGCCAGCCGTCGAAGCCGGCCTCGCGCGCTCTCTGTCCGTCTTCCGAGTTTTGCAGGAAGGAAGAGATCAGCAGCATGCGCAGGCCTTGCAGGCGCGCGTCACGGCGCACGGAGCGCGCGAGATCGAGCCCGTCGCGGCCCGGCATGCAGAAGTCGCTCCACAGGCAGAAGAAGGGATCGCCTTGCTCCTGAGCCTGCTGCAGCATGCGCTCCGCTTCGTCGGCGCTGCCGGCGATCTCGTAGCGGCAGCCGAGGCGGCGCGCCTGGCCGGAGAGCACGCGGCGGTTGGTCTCGAGATCGTCCAGCACCAGGATCCGGCGTCCGACCAGCAGGTCGGAGACGTTGGGCTGGGCGGCCGCGGTTTCCTGCACCGGCAGCGTGATTTCGAAGAAGAAATTCGAGCCCTTGCCCAGTTCGCTCTGCACTTCGATGTCGCCGCCCATCAGCTGCGTGAGTTGCCGCGAAATCGTGAGACCCAGGCCGGTGCCGCCGTACTTGCGGGTGGTGGAGGAGTCGGCCTGCGAGAACTTCTGGAACAGCCGCGAGCGCGCCTCGGGGCTGATGCCGATGCCCGTGTCGCGCACGCTGAAGCGCAAACACGCTTGCTCACCCTGACGCTTGACCAGCTGCACCTCGAGCGTGACT
>CAYVPL010000358.1:0-1954 GCA_964453755.1 uncultured Planctomycetales bacterium | reverse complement strand
TGTCCATGCTGCCGGAGAGTATCTTGCCCGCGCTCCCGTGCCGAACGCGACTCCCCACGATGCTGCGGCGGCCGCCGCCCTCCTGCTCCGCCAGGCGGCCCGCGCCGGCCTCAGCGGGCTGGCCCCGGCCGGGTCGGCCGCAGGCCTCCGCACGCAGGATGTGCCCGCTCTGGCGCAGCTGGCCGTAGAAATTTCCGGCTGCACCCGCTGCAAGCTGGCACCCACCCGCCAGCACACCGTGCCAGGCGAAGGCGCCCCCCGGGCCCGCCTGATGGTGGTCGGCGAAGGCCCTGGAGCCGAGGAGGACCGGACCGGCCGGCCTTTCGTGGGCGCTGCCGGCCAGTTGCTCGACCGCATCCTGGAGAAGGGCATGGGCCTGGCGCGGGCGGAGGTCTTCATCGCCAACGTCCTGAAGTGCCGACCGCCGGGCAACCGGGATCCGGAGCCCGACGAGGTCAGCGCCTGCCTGCCCTACTTGGAACGGCAGATCGCCGCCGTCCAGCCGGAACTCGTGCTGGCCCTGGGCCGCCACGCGGCCCACGCCCTGCTGGCAAGCAGCGATTCGCTGCAGAAATTGCGCGGAAGGCTCCACGCGCGCCCGCACGGCGGTCCGCCCGTGCTCGTGACCTTCCACCCCGCCTATCTGCTGCGCAATCCCGCCGCCAAGGCCGATTGCTGGCAAGACGTGCAGCGCGGTCTCGATTTTCTCGGCCTGCCGCGTCCGGTGCGCGCCGTCCCCGGCGGGGAAGCAGGAAACTCGGCCATCCAGCCCGACTAGCAGAAGGGTCCAGGCCTCCGGCGGCGATCCCTCCGCCAGAAACTTGGGCCCAACAATGGACAGGGACCGCTGCGCCGCTAGGATCTTGTCCCTGCTGAACCCAGGCAGCCCCGGAACCCGATCCGGAACTGCCGGCCCGCACAATCCCCTGACGACCGACTCGATGCGCCTCCGAGCCCTGTCCCTGCTCCTGCCCGCACTTCTGCTCTTCGCCTGCAGCTCGCCGTCCGAGCTTGCTCAAAGCGACGCCGCCGACGCTGCGACTTTCTCCACCCCCCAAGAGCCCGGGACCCAGGAGCCGGGAGCCGATCCGGACCGCGCCCGTTGGGACGCCCAGCGTGACAAGAAGCGCGTCCTGGCCGCCACCTACGTGGAATTGGGAGACGACGCCTTCGCCCGTGGCGACTATCAGGGAGCCGCCGCGCACTACGCGGAGGCCAACAGCCTCGATGCCGGCAACGTCGCCGCCCGCGATGGCCTGCGCCGCGCGCAATCCGCGCTGGCCGGCAAGCCCTACGACCTCGACTCCTCCGAAGACGTGATCGGCACTCTGGCCATCCGCGACGCTCAGCGCCGCGTGAAGGTCGAAGGATTCGTGCGCGAAGGGGATCGCGCCATGGCGAGCGCCGACTTCGAAGGCGCCTTGGCCGCTTACGCGCAGGCTTTGGACGCGCTGCAGTATTCGCCGGACCTCGCGGTCGGCATGCTCGAGACCAGCCTGGTCGAAGGCAAATACAAGGAGGCGCAAGCCGCCCTCGGCTCCTCGGAATCCGCGGCGCGCGCCGCCGAGACCGCCGCCGCCGAGCGCCGCAACGAGGAAACCCGCCAGGCCCGCGAGGAATACCACGCCAACGTCATCAACACGCTCTACTCCGAGGCGAACCAGGAGTTCCAGCGCGGCTTCTATGACAAGTCCGTGGCCAAGCTCGACAGCCTGCTGCGCCTGGATCCGCGCAACGAGGACGCCCTCGAACTGCGCGAAATCGCCAATCAGGCCGCCCACGCCGCCCGCGAGAGCCGCACGGCCACCGAGTTCGCGACGGCCTGGGAAACCACCTTCACGGACGTCCGCACCGAACTGGTGCCGCACGCCGGCCCGATCGAGCACGACCTCGCCTATTGGACCGAAGTCGTCTCCAAGCGCCAGCCCCTCGACTCCTTGGCCACCGCCGAGGA
>CAYVPL010000357.1:0-1988 GCA_964453755.1 uncultured Planctomycetales bacterium | reverse complement strand
TCCAGCACGTGGACGTAGTCGCGCACGCAGGTGCCGTCCGGGGTGGGCCAGTCCTTGCCATAGAGCTGGATCGGCGGGCCGAGTTGGAGCGCCGCCATCACGGCGCGCGGAATCAGGCGCTCCTCCGGATCGTGGTGCTCGCCATGGCTGCCGTCCAGTTCCGCGCCGGCCGCGTTGAAGTAGCGCAGGGCCGCGTAGCCGCCCTGGCCGGCCGCGGCGCGATCCGCCAGCAGGCGCTCGGCGGCCAGCTTGGTAGCGCCGTAGGGATTCACCGGCGCTTTCGGCAGATCCTCGTGCAGCCGCTCGGCGTCCGGTTGGCCGTAGACGGCGCAGGTGCTCGAAAAAATGAAGGGCACGCCCGGCAGCGCTTCGCAAAGGTTCAGAACGGGAGTGAGATTCTCCCGCCAGTAGCGCAGCGGCTGCGTCACGCTCTCGCCGACGTAGGCGCGCGCCGCGAAGTGAATGATGCCGTCCAGTGGCCCGGCCTCGGCCAGCGCCGAGCGCACCGCCGCGGCGTCGGTCAGGTCCACGCGCACGCAGGCGCCGTCCCAGGCGCCGCGGTGACCGGTCGAAAAATTGTCAAATACCAGAACTTCGTGGCCGCGCGCGCGCAGCATGCGGGCCGTCGTGCTGCCGATGTAGCCGCAGCCGCCTGGAACGAGAACCCGCATGCCGCGATTATGTCAGTTCCCGCTCGCCGACTTCCACCAGGCCAGCCAGGCTTCGCGCAGCAACTGGCGGCCGGCGAGGTCCGGATCCAGCGGCGCCGGCTCCGCGTGCCCGGTGACGGCCTCGAGCGCGCGCCGCGCCGCGCGGAAAGTGGCCCGGTCTTCCGGCTGCAGGGCTTGGAGCAGCAGCGGCACCTGCGCGCGGCTGCCGGCGACCGCCAGCACGCCGAGCGCCGCGAGCCGCAGTTCCAGATCCGGATCGGCGACGAAGGGCGCCACTTGCGCGCTGACGAATGCGAACTCGCCGGGCTCCGCGCGATCGGCCAGCTCGCGCAGGCCGATTTGACGCACGCGCGGCTCCGGATCGCCCAGCGCGCGCGCGAAGACCGCCACGTCGTCTTCGAAGACCGCGCCGGCCAGATAGCGCGCCGCGGCGACGCGCGCCTCCGGATCGGCCTCGAAGCGCAGCACGGCCTGCGCGTCGGCGGCGCTGCTGATCTGGCCCAGTTCGAAAGCCCGCAGGCGCGCCAGCGCCGCCTGCTCGCGCTCGGCCAACTCTATGCCGGCCAGCGCCCGCTCGATGGCGCGGGTGGCGGCGGCGCGATTGCCCGCGCGCTCCCAGAGCCAGGAGCATTTCTCCCACCATGCCGGCGCGCGCGGCCCGGCGGCCTCGTGGCCGGCGGCCAGCTCCAGCGCTGCGGCGGCCTCGCGGAATTGGCCGATTTCCTCGTGCAGCGCCGAGGCGCGGCGCCAGGCGCGCAACTGCTCCTCGGCGTCCGCGCGCGGCTCCTGCAGGAGCGCCAGCAGCGCGGCGCGCGCGGCGGCGGCCGCTGATTCATCCTGGACGGCGCGCGCGCAGTCCAAGCGCAACTCCCAGTAGTCCTCTGACAATTCCTCGGGTTGCCGGAGCGCGTGCTGATCGAGGAAGAAGCGCGCGTCCGGCCAGGCCGACGCCGCCGCGGCCTCGCGCGCGTGCTCCATCCAGTCGGCAGCGGCGGGAAAATCGGCGGCAACGAGCCGGCTCGGGGCGCCGGGATCCGCAGTTCCAGGCGAGGCACAGGCGCTCAGCAGCGCGACCACGAGAACTCGTCTCACGCCTGCAGCGCCGCCAGCGCCTCCCAGAAAGAGGGAAAGGATTTCGCCACGCAGGCGCGATCGTCCGGCTCCAGGCCGGGATGCAGCAGCGAGGCGATGCCGGCGGCCATCGCCGTGCGGTGATCCCCGGCGGCGGCGACGCGCGCGCCGCGAACGGCCGCCGGCTGCCCCAACTGCGGCGCGCGCGCGCCAGGCGCGATGCGCAAGGCGTCGGCGCTCAGCGCG
>CAYVPL010000356.1:0-2036 GCA_964453755.1 uncultured Planctomycetales bacterium | reverse complement strand
TGATGCCGAAGATGGTGTAGCCGGGAGTTCCGCCCGGCGGGATGCGCTCCGTGTCGGTTTCGTCCTTGAGCGAGAGCTGATCCTGATTGTCCACGGCCCAGAACCAGGCCTCGAACCATTTTAGCTGGCCTTCCTGCTGCCAGCGGAGGCCGCCGTAGGCCTGCAGAGGGGCCATGCGGCTGGAGGGCTCGCGCACGACCTCGCCGCCCGGCAGGATCACGTCGTCCACTTCGCCGTCCATCCAGGTGCCGTTGACGAAGGCCTCCCACTGGCCGGGGAGAGCCACCGCCGTCGAGAGTTCGACGCCCTGCAGCCAGCCGTCGCCGACGTTCGACTTCTGCACCTCCGGCACGCCGCTGATCAGCGTCCCGGTCGGCGAGCGCACGATCATGTCGTCAATCATGGTGTGATAGGCCGCGGTCTGCCACGACCACTTGCGGGTGCCGCCTTTGGTGCCGATCTCCGCCTGCAGGTAGTGCTCCGGCTCGAGGCCGGGCGAAGGCGTCTCGACCACGCTGGTCGAGTCCAGTGATGTCAGATCCGAGAGATTGGGCGCGCGGAAGCCCTGTGAGACGCCGGCGTAAACCGCAGCCGTCTCGGCGATCGGCCACACGCCGCGCAGGCTGCCGGTGGCGGCGAACCAGTCGTCTTCGACGCCGATCGCCGGCGGACCCGAGGTGTCCGGATTCGCCACCTGCTCGCTGTCGAGGCGGAACCAGGACAGGCGCACGCCGGGCACCAGGGTCATCGCGTCCAGGTCAATCTCGTCCTGGGCGTAGATGGCAAAGTCCGCGTAGCTCGATTCGTCGCCGATCGGTCCCTGCACGGCGCTGCCGTCGTAGTCGCCGTTGACGAAATTGTGCCGGAAGGAATCGGCCGATTGCAGGTGGCCTTCGGCGCCCCACGACAGCCGGCCGATGCCCATCGCGTCGCTGGTGAAGCGCGCCAGCATGCCGATGTCGTGCAGTTCGAAGCCGGAGAGATCGCGCTTGAAGTCGCCGCTGCTGAGGCGCAGGCGGTCCTGCGATTCGTCGTGACGCTGATAGGACAGGGTCAGCTCGCCGGAGTCGGCGAGGCCGCCGCCGCGCGCCCAAGCCCAGCGCGAGTAGAGCAGATCGCGCGTCTGATCGAGGTCGCGCTGCAGTTCGGTGCCGACCGAGGTGCCGGCGAAGGGCACGCTGAAGACGGTCGTGTGCGTGCGCGGCACGTCGGTCTGGCGCACCGTCTGCGCCGCGACCGTCCACCACAGGTCATTGCCCAGATTGACGTCAATCCGCGAATCCGCATTCTTTTCGTCGTAGCCCGTCTCCGGCAGCGTGCCGGATCCGGCCTCCAGGTCGCCGAAGTCGCCGATCGTCATGCCGCCCAGGAATCCCCAGCGATCGCCGCCGTTCGCCTGCACCTCGGCGCGCGTCGTGAGACTGTTTTCGGCGCTGGCCATCCGCGTGCCCAGGCGACCGCCCACTTCCGTGCCGCCGCCCGCGGGCCCCAGTTCGGCGCGGCGCG
Source organism: uncultured Planctomycetales bacterium (assembly GCA_964453755.1). Classification (GTDB taxonomy): domain Bacteria; phylum Planctomycetota; class UBA1135; order UBA1135; family UBA1135; genus JAQBVK01. The sequence continues at coordinate 530 of CAYVPL010000356.1, read as the reverse complement.
TCACCGCGTTGACGGTGCCGCCGATCGCGTCCGAGCCGTAGAGCACGCTGCCGGGACCGCGCACCAGTTCGAGGCGCTCGACCGTGTAGCGGTCCACGGTGGACCAGTACTGATTGGGCCCCTCGCGCATGGCCGCGTGATTGAGGCGCACGCCGTCCACCAGCAGCATCGTGCGGAAGCCGGTGAAGCCGCGCAGATAAGGCGAAGCCTGGCCGTAGGAAGTTTTCTGCACCATCACCGAAGGCAATCCTTGCAGGGCGTCCGTCAAAGTGCGCGCGCGCGTCTGCAGCCACAGACTGCCGAGGCTGTCGGTGGAGAAGGGCACGTCCAGGGGATCCTGCGGGTGCGCGCCGGCGGTGACGATCACTTCCGGGGCGACGGCGGGCTCGGGCTCCTGAAGCAGGGTGATCAGCAAAAACAGCTCGACCATGATGGCGCACAACGAGCGGATTGCCGGACGGTTCAGCTAGAATCGCGCGCCCATGGCCAAACCTGCCCCATCCCTGATGGACAAGATCGTTTCGCTGTGC
>CAYVPL010000355.1:0-2037 GCA_964453755.1 uncultured Planctomycetales bacterium | reverse complement strand
CCGCGAAGAGGGTCATGCCGGTCGAGCCGCCGCCGAGGATGCCGGTCTCGCGGGCCAGGCGGCGCGCCGTGAGAAAGGAGTCCTGGTCCGGCACGACCACGTAGTCGTCGATCAGCTTGTGATCCCAGGCGCCGGCCACTTCTTCCTCGCCGACGCCTTCGACGGCGTAGGGCTTCGGCTCGCACATCTTGCCGGTCTTCCAGTAGTGCGCGAGGATCGAGCCCGGCGGATCCACGCCGACGATCTTGATCTGCGGATCGCGCTCCTTGAGCGCCCGCGCGATGCCCGACAGCGTGCCGCCGGTGCCGGCGCCGGCCACGAACGCGTCCAGGCGCCCGCCGCACTGCTGCCAGATCTCGGGCCCGGTGGTGAGGGCGTGCGCCGCGACGTTGTCGCGATTGTGATACTGATTGGGCCACCAGGCCCCGGTCTCGCGCGCGATGCGCTGCGCGGTCTTGGTGTAGTGCCGCGGGTCGTCGATCGGCACGTTGGCCGGCGTCACCACCACGGTTGCGCCCAGCGCGCGGATGGCGCCGATCTTCTCGCGGCTCATTTTGTCCGGAATCACGATCGTGATCGGGTAGCCCAGCGCCGCCGCCACCACGCACAGGCCGAAGCCGGTGTTGCCGGAGGAGCACTCCACGATGCTGCCGCCCGGCTTGAGATCGCCGCGCTGCTCGGCGCAGCGCACCATGTGGAGGGCCATCCGGTCCTTCACGCTGCCGCCCGGATTCATGTACTCCAGCTTGAGGAGCACCTCGCAGCGCACCTCCGGATCGAAGCCGGCCGGCAGACGGACGAGCGGCGTGCCGCCGATCGCGTCTAGAATCGAGTCCAGCACGCCGGTCGTGCCGCGCATCCGGGTCGTTTCCATGCGGCGGCATTCTAGGCAGCTTGGACCCCGCTTTCATGGCGCACCCGGCCCCGACGGATTTTCCTGAAGACGCGCTCGCGGCTTTGGGCTGGCCCGCGGCCGTCGCGCAGATCGCCGAGCTCACGGCCACGCCCAGCGGCCGGCGACTCCTGAGCGCGCTGCGTCCGGGACTGCCCAGCGAGCAGGAGGCGCAGGCGCGCGCCGGCCGCGGCCGCGAGGCGCTGGCGGCGGTGCAAGCGCAGGAGGCGCCCGGGCTGTCCGGCTGCGCCGATCTCGAGGCTTTGCGCGCCATGGCCCGCGCGCGCACCTTGGAGGCGCTCGAACTGAGCGCCGCGGCGGAAACGCTGGCGCGCGCCGGCGATCTGCGCCGCTGGGCTGCGGGCCGCTCCGATCGGGCGCTGCTTGGCGACTGGATCCGCGCCGCGCCCTGGCCGCAGGAACTCCTCGACGCGATTCGCGAAGCCATCGAACCGCGCGGCCGCGTGCGGGACGAAGCCCATCCGGCTCTCGGCAAACTGCGCGCCGATCTGCTCGAGCTGCGCGACAAGCACAAGCGCCGCCTCGAGCAGATCGCCGACGACTGGCAGGCGCGCGGCGTGTTGCGCCAGCGCGCGCCGGTGCGGCGCGGCGACCGCCTGGTGCTGGCCTGCAAGTCCAACAGCCTGCCGCGCGACTACGGCATCGTGCACGAGCGCTCGCACAGCGGCGACACGCTCTTCGTCGAGCCGGGGCCGGTCGTGGAGCTGGCCAACCGCGTCGAAGAGACGCGCCTGCGCGAGAAGCGGCTGGAGCACGAAGTCCTGCACCGCCTCACCACCGACCTGCTGCGCGCCGGCGACCGGCTCGCGCGCGTGGACGCGATGATCGCCGAGGTGGATCTGCTCTTCGCCGCGGCAGCCTGGGCGCAGAATTGCGGCGGCTGCTGGCCGCAACTGGTCGCCGCCGATCAAGCCATGGTGCTGGTGCGCGCGGTGCACCCCGTGCTCTTTCGCGAGCACGCCAGCGCGGAGATCGTGCCGCTCGATCTGGAGCTGGGCGCGGCCTACGACCTGCTCGTCGTCACCGGGCCCAACACCGGCGGCAAGACGGTGGTGCTGAAGACGGTCGGGCTCGTCGCCTGCCTGGCGCGCGCCGGCTTGCCGGTGCCGGCCGCCGCGGCCAGC
>CAYVPL010000354.1:0-2049 GCA_964453755.1 uncultured Planctomycetales bacterium | reverse complement strand
TGTCGATGTGCGGTCCGCGCAGGACCGTGTACCGCTCGATGCGCGTGGGCAAGGGAATGGGTCCCGAAACGGCGACGCCGGTGAGGCGCGCGGCTTCGAGAATGCTCTCGGTGGCCTGATCGATCGCTTCGTGATCGTAGGCTTCGAGTCGGATCTGGATGCGGGATGCCATGAGGAAATGGGTCGATCAGCCGCGGCTTTCTCCACCCGTGGCATGCGCTTGCATGCTCTGGTCCGGATCCGCCGAGGCTGGCCCCTGTTTGGGGGCCGAATAGTGTAGCGGCCGGGTCTTCCGGGTCAAGCCGAAGCCGCCGGCCGCGGGGCCAAACCGGCCGGGCGGAGGTCGAACAGGGCCTTTCCTTGCGAAAGGGAGCGGACGGCGGTGCTGTAAGCCAGCAGCCGGGACAGGGCCGCGCGCGCCTCGATGCGCTGCCAGCCGCCCTCGGCGCGGACGTCGAGGATGGTGGCGTGGCGCTGTTGGAGGTCGGCCAGCACCTGGGCCAGATGCTGCTCCGGCACCTCGATCTGGAGCGACATGACCGGCTCCAGGACCACGCTGCAGCCGCGCAGGGCATGCTCCACGGCGGCGGCGAGCGCTCCCGCGGCCAGCTCCGGGCTCGGGGCGGCCGGGGCGCCCGTCGAACGCAGGTCCTCCACCGTGATGCGCAGGTGGCGCAAGGGGTAGCCCTGCGGGCCATGGAAGGCTCCGGCGGCGGCCGGGCCGAGGAGTTCCGTCAGGTCCAGGCCGGGGGGAGCCGGCAATCCCGCCGCCCAAGCAAGACTGACCGCTTCGGCTGCCTGCGGCTCGAGCCGCACCCGCGCCTCGATGCGCGCGGCGCCCGGGTCCTGGCCGTGGAGACCGGCCCAACCCTCGGCGACGGAGGGCGCCAGCACCGTTTCGGCCAGGGAGGCCTGCGGCCGGCCCATGCGGACGCTCAGGCGGAAGTCGCGCTCCAGGCGGTGCTCCGCGACCTCGAGATGCAGCTCCCCCATCCCGGCCAGCACGAAGGCGCCGGTTTCCGGATCCGGCTCCAGGGCCAGGGTGGGGTCCTCCCGAATCAGCACGCCGAGGGCTTCGGCGAGCGCGGCGCGCTGCGCGGGATCGCGGGGTTCGACGGCCCGCCGCAGGACGGGCTGCGGGAAGACTGGCGGCTCCAGCAGCACTTCCGCGCCGGCGGCGCACAGCGTGTCGCCGGTGCGCACGCCCAGCAGGTCGGGCACGGCGAAGATGCCGCCGGGTCCGAAGGCCGCGCGCGGCGTGGGCTGCTCGGCGTGCATCCAGAACAAAGGCTGCAAGGTCGCGCGCTCGCCGCTGCGCGCGTTCACCAGCGCGTCGCCCGCCCGCACGACGCCGGAGTAGAGGCGGAAGTAGACGAGGTCGGTCTTGCCGGTGCGAAAGACTTTGAAGGCCAGCGCGCAAGCCGGTTCCTCGGCGCGCGGGGCGCGGACGGCGATTTTGCCGTCGGGCTGCAGGCCTTGCACCGGCGGCAGATCGTCCGGCGCCGGCAGGTAATCCACCGCGGCGTCGAGCAAGGGCTGGATGCCGATCAGCTTGAGCGCCGAGCCGCAGAGCGCCGGCACCAGGCGTCCGGCCAGCGTGGCGCGGCGCAGAGCGGCGGCGAGTTCTTCGGTCGTGAGCGTTCCGGACTCCACCCAGCGCGCCGCGAGTTCTTCGTCGTCCTCGGCGGCGAGAGCGCACAACTCGTCGCGGGCGGCGCCGGCGCGCGCCTGCCACTCTTCCGGCACCGGCTCGTCGGTCCAGCGCCGGCCCTGCGTTCCGCTCTCCCAGCGCAGGCGGCGCAGGCGCACGAGGTCGATGAGGCCGTCGAAATCGGCGCCGGAGCCGCAGGGCAGCTGGATCGGCACGGCGCCTGGATGGATCTGCTGGCGCAGCGAAGCGAGCGAGCGCGTGAAGCTGGCGCCGGCGCGGTCCATCTTGTTGACGAAGGCCAGCATCGGCACGCCGTGGCGGCGGGCGCGGCGCGCCACCGATTCGGTCTGCGCTTGCACGCCCGGCACCGCGTCGAGCACCAGGATTGCGCCGTCGAG
>CAYVPL010000353.1:0-2054 GCA_964453755.1 uncultured Planctomycetales bacterium | reverse complement strand
GCGCGGGCGACGCGTTCGCCGGCGCCTTCGCGGCCGCGCTGGCCTCCGGCGAGCCAGATCCGCTGCGCTTCGCGCAGGCCGCGGCGGCGCTGAAGGTGCAGCGGCCGGGCGCGCAGAACCTGCCCGCGCGTTCCGAAGTGCTCGCGCTGCTGGCCCGGAGCCGATGAGCGCTCCGGCCTTCGTCACCGCCTGGGAATTCCGGCCCGAGGGGGGGGACTGGGCGCCCGCACCGGTGCCCGCGCCCTGGTCGCGCTTCGCCCCGGCCGGCACCCTGCGCGGCGCCTACCGCTGCCGGATCTCCTGGCCGGCCGACCGCGCCTGCGCGCTGGAGTTCGAGGCCGTCGCCACGCGCGCGCGCGTCCTGCTCGATGGCGTGGAACTGGCGCGCCACCTCGGCGCCTGGACGCCGTTCCGCGTGCCCCTTCCGGCCGGCGCGGGCGCGGCGGCGCGCGAGCTGATCGTGGAAGTGGACGCCGCGCCCGGCCATCTCACCGACGGCTTCCTGCCCGTGATCGGCGCGAGCTTCGCCGGCATCTGGCAGCCGGTGCGCCTGTGCGCGGATCCGCCGCCGCCCGCGCCGCCGCCGGCCGCCGCCCGCCTCCGCGCCGACGGCAGCCGCATCCTGGATTGTCAAACGGGTGCGCCGCTCGCCCTGCGCGGGATCCTGCACTGGGGCTTCTACCCCGAGCACGGCTGCCCGGCGCCGGACGCGGCGCAGATCGAGGCCGAGCTCGATCACTTCACGAGCCTGGGCTTCAATCTGGTCAAATTCTGCCTGTGGGCGCCGCCGCGCGCCTGGCTGGAGGCCTGCGAACGCCGCGGCGTCTGGATGTGGCAGGAGTATCCGGTCTGGGATCGCAAGCTGACGGCTTTGAGCTCCGCCGATCGGACCGAGATGGAAGAACTGCTGCTGCGCGACCGCGGTTACTCGCGCCTGATCCTCCGCACCTTCACCTGCGAGAACGATCACGTCGGCGCCGCCGTCGCGCAGGAGCTGGTGGCGCTGGCGCGCCGCCACGCGCCGCACGGCCTGGCGCTGGACAATTCCGGCTGGCTCTGCAGCGAGCAGGCCGGGGACTTCTGGGACGAGCATCCCTACCTGCATCCGGCGGAGTGGCGGCACTACCCGGCGCGCATGCGGACGGCGCTCGCGGCGCGGCCCGCGCGTCCGCTGCTGCTCGGCGAGACCATGAGCGTGGACACGCTGCGCCCTGCCGACGCCCGGGCTGCGCCCGCGATCTCCGGCCTGGCCTGCGCCGAGCGCGCGCGCCGGCTGGCGGTGGAGATGCGCAAGTCCGAGGTCGAGACGCTGCGCCTCGGCCTGCCGGACGCCGGCTACGTGATGAACGCCGCGCGCGACATCCCGGCGGCGCCGCTGGGCTTCTGCGACGAGGCGGGGCGGCCCAAGTTCCGCGCCGAGGAGTGGTCCTGGCATCGCGACACGCTGCTGCTGGCTGAGCTGCCGCGCCGCTCCTTCCGCCCCGGCGAGCGCGCGCGCGTTCCGCTGCACGTCAGCCACTGCGGCGCCGGGCCCCTGCGCGGCCGCCTGCTCGCCACCTGCGCCGGCCGCAGCGCGGAATTCGCTGTGGATCTGCCCGCCGGCGCGACGCGCGCGGTCGGGGAACTGGAGTTCACGGCCCCGGCCGCGGATCGCCCGCAAGCCTTCGAGCTCGAGCTGCGCTGCGGCGCGCTGCGCAACTCCTGGCGCCTCTGGTCCGTGCCGGAGTTGGACGCGCCCGCCCACCTCGAAGCCGCGTCCAAGCCGCGGCAGGGCGGGTGGCGCTGCCCGACCTACGTGTGGTGGAGCCCCGCGCCCTGGTTCGCGCCGGGCCTGCTGCCGCCCGAAGTCGAAGCGCTGGCGGCGGAGCTGATCATCCACGACCTGCTCTCCGGCCGCGTGCTCGAGCCGGCGTCCGGCGCGCTGCCTCTGATCGAGGTGCTGGACCTGCACAGCGCCGCCGGCCAGACCATTCGCCGCCCCCTCGTGCTGGCCTTCCGCGACGAGCAGGACCGTCCGCAGCTCGTCAGCGCTCTGCGCGCCGATCTCCCGGCCG
>CAYVPL010000352.1:0-2080 GCA_964453755.1 uncultured Planctomycetales bacterium | reverse complement strand
ATCCTGCCCAACACCCGGCGCGCCGAGGCGCGGCTGGTGGCCGAGAAGATTCACGCCACGATCCAGCGCACCGTCGTCTCCGAACGCTTCCCGCAGCTGCGCATCAACGCGTCCGTCGGCCTGGTTTCCGCCGGCCACGATCAAGAACTGGTGCAGGACATGCTGATCCGCATGGAGCGCGCGCTGCACCGCGCCAAGCGCCTGGGCAAGGGCCAGGTCTTCGCCGACGCCAGCATCTTCCAGGACGAGGATCTGCGCACCGTCTCCTACACCGACATGGTGCAGGAGATCTCGAATCCGGCGAATTTCTTCTCGGTCAAGCAGCCGCTCCTCGATCTGCGCACCAACGAGCTGCACGGCTACGAATTGCTCTCGCGCAGCCACTGCGCCGCCCTGGCCAGCCCCGAAGACTTCCTGAACTTCGCGATGGACTCCGGCTTGGCGCGCCAGGTGGACCTCAACGCGTTCAATACCTGCGCGCGCGGCTGCGAGTTGATCCGGCCGGACCTGTCCTGCCACCTCAACATCCTGCCCAGCACCTTGATGAACGTGCCGGTGGAGGATCTGGTCGCGCTGCTGCCCAAGTCCGGACCGCGCTCGCGCTTCTGCATCGAAATCAGCGAGAAGGAGACGATCGGCGACGCCGCCAAGATGCTGCACTACGTGCAGGAATTGCGCGTCGCCGGCCTGCGGGTGGCCATGGACGACGTCGGCTACGGCCGCTCCTGCCTCGAGGCGCTGATCCAGCTCGAGCCCGAAGTGGTCAAGATTGACCGCGCGATGATTCACATGCTCGCCGACGACGCGGCGCGCCGCCGCATTCTCGAGCGCATGCTGCGCGTCGTCGCTACCTGGGGCGCGGAGACCGTGGCGGAAGGCATCGAGCGCGAGGTGGATCTGCAGGTCGTGCGCGATCTCGGCATCCCCTACGGCCAGGGCTTCTTGCTCGGCCGCCCGGCCTGATCCGCGCCGGCGCGCAGCCGCAGGCCGCTTAGCGGAAGCCGCCCACCGCGCCGCTGCCGAAACTCTGTTCCTGCGCGCGCGAGGGCTCGAGCACGAGGCGCGCGGCCAGCGTTCCCGCCGCGCCGCGCCAGGACACGCTCCACACCGCGCCCTGCTGCGGCATGACGTCGCGCTTCAGCGCGCGATTCACGCGGACCCAGGGCAGTTGCAGTTCGTAGACCCAGGCCCGAGCGTCGTCCGCGCCGTGGACTTGCACCGCGCAGCGCGCGCCCTCCAGCCCCTCGACGCTGCCGTCGGCGCGCAGCAGCAGCTTCAGCGGCGGGCCGCCATCCGGCGGGCTGATTTCGATCGCCAGTTCGGGCGCCGCAGTCCAGGCGCTCAGGAACAGGAAGTCGGCGTTCCACGTGGCCTTGGCGCGGCTGCCGGGCGCGCCCGCGAAATCCAGCGACCAGGGCGATCCGGCCCACACCGGCTCGGCGAGCGATCCGTCCAGCACCGGCTCCTGTTCGGCGAAGAGCGTGCGATGCGGCAGGCCGCCATCGGGCGGCGCCGGCGACTCGCGCAGCCGCGGCGCGTAGCGCATGCCTTCCTCGCCGTTGAGCAAGCCCCGCACCAGCGCCGCGGATTCGCGCACGCCGCCGGCGTCCACGTGCTGCGTCAGCACGAGGAATTGACAAAGCAGCACCGCGCCGGTCTTGGCGTCCAATTCCATCCAGCCGAGCGCCTGCGCGCGCGCGCCCCGCGCCCCGGGCGCGGCGCCCGTCCAGCGCGCGGGCCCGAAGGGGTCCGCGGAGTCGTTCTTCCAGGCGCCGCCTTGCTGCGCGACGAAGCGGCCGGTCAGTTGCACCGCGACGCGGCCTTGCCGGCGCGCTTGCGTGAGGTGCTCGACTTCCGCGAATTGCAGATCTGCCGCGCTCCAATCCAGCCAGCGCCCCTCGGCGCCGTCGGCGAGCGCCGCGCGCGCCAGTCGCGCCGCGAGCAGCGGCGGCCAAGTCCGGCGGGTGTTCACGCCCGGACCGGTCGGGCGCAGGGCCGCGCTCTCGGCGGCGCACATCCAGAAGAAGTCGCGGCTGAAGGAACCGAAGAACTCTTCTGGCGCGCCCGCGGCGGCGTCCTC
>CAYVPL010000351.1:0-2146 GCA_964453755.1 uncultured Planctomycetales bacterium | reverse complement strand
ACCGGCCCGACGTGCTGGATCCGGCTCTGCAGCGCCCGGGGCGCTTCGACCGCGAAATCGTCATCAACCTGCCCGACGTCGCCGGCCGCGAAAAAATCCTGCGCGTGCACACGCGGACCATCAAGCTGGATCCTTCGGTGGATCTGCTGGACATCGCGCGCGGCACGCCGGGCTTCAGCGGCGCCGAACTGGCCGCGCTGTGCAACGAGGCTGCCATCATCGCCGCCATGCGCGAGCACAACTGGGTCACGCAGGCGGATCTGGAAGAGTCGCGCGACAAGGTGCGCTTCGGCCGCCAGAAGAAGTCGCAGATCATGGAGAAGGAGGACAAGCGCATCACGGCCTACCACGAAGCCGGGCACGCCGTCGTCAACGCCTTCATGAAGCACACGGACCCGGTGCACAAGGTCACCATCATTCCGCGCGGCATGGCGCTGGGCGCCACGATGTTCCTGCCCGAAAAGGACCGCATGCACTGGTCGCGCAATCGCCTGCTCGACGAAATCTGCGTGCTGTTCGGCGGCCGCAGCGCCGAAGAACTGTTCTGCGAGGACATCACCACCGGCGCCTCCAACGACATCGAGCGCGCCACTTCCCTCTCGCGGCGCATGATCACGCACTGGGGCATGAGCGAGAAGCTCGGGCCGATGAATTTCGGCGAGCGCACCGGCAACGATTTCCTCGGCAACGAGTACGGCATGGGCCGCGATCACTCGAACCAGACGCAGCGCGAAATCGACCAGGAGGCCGGAGAGACGCTGGCCGCGCAGCATCAGCGTGCGCGCAGGATCCTCGAAGAGCATCGCGAGCTGGTCGAGCGCGTCACCGCGGCTCTGCTGCTCTACGAAACCATCAGCAGCGACGAATTCAAAGCGCTGGTGGAAGGCGCCAAGGTCGAGGGCCTGCGCCGCGACGGCTACGACCCGGAGTCGAGCCAGCGCAAGACGCCTCCGCCCCTGCCGGTCGCGCGCGTGGCGCCCGCCGCTCCGGCTCCGGAAACGCGCGGCGGCCTGGCCTGAGCGCGGCGGCCATGCAGCAGGCTCTGCCTCTCGGCGGCGGAGTCTGGCGCGGGCCGTCGCTGCGCGGCGCCGATCCCGGCCAGCGCGTGGACCTGGGCGGCTGGCTCAGTTGCGCGCGCCTGCCCGACGACTCCTGGTCCTGGCGCGAGCCGCTCGCGGCCAGTGCGCGCCCCACCGGCGCCACGGCCGAGGCGCAGCGCGCCTGGGAAATGCTCGAAGCGGCCCGAACCGCCGAGCGCGCGCCTTTTCCGCAGGAGCCGCGCCTGCTCGGCATCCTCAACCTCACCGCCGACTCCTTCTCCGACGGCGGCGCGCTGCTGGAGACCGACGGAACCGTGCGCCGGCCCGCGCTGCGCGCGGCCGCGCTGCGTCTGCGCGATCAGGGCGCAGCCGCGCTGGATCTGGGCGCAGAAAGCACGCGGCCGGGAGCGCAAGCGGTGGAGCCGGAACGCCAGTTGCAGACCCTGCTGCCGGCGGTCGAGGCCCTGCGCGAACTCGGCCTGCCCCTGAGCGTGGACACGCGCTCGGCCCGCGTGGCGTCGGCCTGCCTCGACGCCGGCGCCGCGATGATCAACGACGTGAGCGGCCTGCGCGACGACCCCGACATGGCGCCCCTGGCGGCGGCGCGCGGCTGCCCGGTCTTTCTGATGCACCTGCGCGGCAGCCCGGCCGACATGCGCGAGCGGGCCGTCTACCGGCATCTGCTCGGCGAAATCGCCGACGAGCTGATGGAGCGGGTGCAGGCGGGGCTGCGGGCTGGTATGAATAAGGAACAAATCGTGCTGGATCCGGGCATCGGCTTCGCCAAGAACGCCGCGCAGAGCCGCGAGCTCGTCGCGCGCTGCGGCGCATTCCGCGCGCTCGGCTTCCCGCTGCTGCTCGGGCCCTCGCGCAAGTCCTTCTTGGCCGGGTTCGAGGCGGAAGACACCCCAACCTTGCCCCCCGCCGCTCGCGACGCCGCCTCGCTGGGCGCGGCCGTCCTCTGCGCGGCGCAAGGCGCGGCTTGGCTGCGCATGCACGACGGCGCCGGCCTCGCCGCGGTGCGCGCCGCGGCGGCCTGCGGCCGCGCGGCCCGCGGGGAGGCGCGCTGATGTCCTGGCCCTCCGAGTACCGCATCACCGACGCGA
>CAYVPL010000350.1:0-2183 GCA_964453755.1 uncultured Planctomycetales bacterium | reverse complement strand
GCGGTCCCAGCCGGATCACGCGGCAACGCGAACGCAGAGCCGGCAGAAAGTTGCCGAGATTGCATCCGCTCAACAACAGCACGGTGCCGGCGGGCGGTTCCTCGGCGGTCTTGAGCAAGGCTCCCTGCGCGTCGGCGTTCATGCGGTCCGCGTCCAGCAGCAGCACGGCGCGGTGCGCCCCCGCCACGGGCAAGTAACGCAATGCGGACTCGACGCTGACCACCTCTTCCTTGCGATGCGCGACGTGCTCGACGCGCAGCCCCTCCACGCCGAGATCCACCGGATCGAAGACGGCGCAGTCCGGATGCGCGGCGGGATCGAGGCTCGTCTTCAGCAAGGCGCCGGCGCAGGCCCACGCCGCCGCCCGCGCGCGCTGCCGACCCGGCGCGAGCAGAATCCAGGCGTCGGCGGGCGCGGCGGCGGCGAGCGCGCGCGCGAAGGCCGGCGGCAATTGCTGCGCGCGCGTGATCACGTTCCCGCCTCTAGGCCGAGCGCCGCGCGCATGCGCCCGGCGACGGCGTCGGCGTCCAGGCCTGCGACGGGAATGAGCAGGCTGCGCTGCGGATGCGCGGCCGCGTAGCGCAGATAGCCGGCGCGCACGCGCTCCTGGAAGCCGAGCCCGCGCGCCTCGATCGCATCCAGAGCGCCGCCGTCGCGCTGCGCCGCGTCGCGCAGGCGGGCGAAGGATTCCGCGGCGGGCAGGTCCAGGATCAGGACGCGGTCCGGCTGGAGTTCGGCAGGCACGCAGAGGCGGTCCAAGGCCAGCACGAAGGCGGCGTCGGCCTCCGTCTGACCTTGGTAGGCCAGCGTGGAGGCGCTGAAGCGCTCGCACAGGACGTCCTCGCCGGCGGCCAGGGCGGGTGCGATGCGGCGAGTCAGCAACTCGACCCGCGCCGCGAAGAAGAGCAGCGCTTCGGCGCGCGGACTGCGCTCGGCCGCCGCCCCCGCCTCGTGCAGCAACAGGGCGCGCAGGCGTTCGCCGAGCGGCGTGGCCCCCGGTTCCCGCAGGCTGAGGATGCGCCGGCCGGACTGGCGCAGATCGGCGGCCAGCCGCGCCGCTTGGGTGGACTTGCCGGATCCATCCATGCCCTCGATCACCCAGAATCGTCCCCGCGCCACGGCCACAGGATACTGGCCCCCCCCGCGGCAGGGGCGCGCTGGAAAGGGACTCACCACTTTCGTTAGCCTGCGTGTCATGCCCCTTTCGGCACCCTTCGAACGCAGCCGCATCGTCCTGCTGACGCTGCTCGCCGCCGGACTCGCCGCTTGCGCGGCCCCCCCGCAGCCGGTCGTGGAAGCGCCGGCGCTCGAGCCGCCCGTGCAGTCGCCGCCCGGCGATCTGCCGGCCCGCGATCGCCTCGTGTGGTGGCAGGAGCGTCTGCCGCAATTCGGTGAAGAGGATCGCACCGAGGCGCGCCTGTGCATGGGCGAACTTCTGCTCGAGCTCGCCGAGCCGCAGGAAGCGCGCTATTCCTTCTTCGAAGTGCTGAACAGTCCGGTCTCGGCCCGCGAGGCCGCGCGCGCGGAGTACGGCGTGGGCCGCTCTTACTTCCTCGAAGGCACGCCGTCGCTGGGACTGCCGCATCTGGAAACGGCGCGGCCTTTGCTCGATGCGCCCGCGGCCGAGGAAGCCGCGTATCTCATCGCCGCCGGCCGCGGCCGTCCGGCGACGGCGGACGAGTCGGTGATCGCGCGCGCGAAGCCTTTCCTCGCGGGAGCCGGCCTGCTCGCCGTGGCGCCGCCGCCGCCTCCGGCGGCCGAGCCCGCTCGCGGCGGCATCGACGTCACGCGCGCGCAATGGGGCGCGAAGCCGATGCTGGCCAACCACGACCCGCTGGGCAAGCCCTATCGCATCACGGTGCACCACACCGCGGAGCCGATGCTCAGCGATTCCCTGTCGGCGTCGGCGGCGGAATTGCGCCAGATCCAGCGCATGCACTTCCAGCGCGGCTGGGCCGACCTCGGCTATCACTATTTGATCGACCGCGCCGGCCGCGTGATGGAAGGCCGCAGCATCGAGGTGCAGGGCGCGCACGCCGGCAACTCCGACGCGAATCGCGGCAACGTCGGCATCGCGCTGCTCGGCAACTTCGAATCGCAGCCGGAGCGCGGCCCCGGCTACACCAAAGTTCAGGAGCCGACGCCGGCGCAGTTGGAAGCACTCGATGCTCTGGTGAATGAAT
>CAYVPL010000349.1:0-2192 GCA_964453755.1 uncultured Planctomycetales bacterium | reverse complement strand
GGCTACTTCGGCGGCCGCGACCACAGCACGGTGATCTACGCGGTGCAGAAGGTCACGGATCGGATGCGCGTGGACGGCGAGTACGCCCGCCGCGTCGCCGAAGTGGAACGCCTCGCTCGCGCGGGCGGATCGCGCCGCTCTTAGCGGCCTGTGGAAAACCGGTGGGCAGACGGCTGAGAGCCGGCCCCGTTCTCCACACCGCTCCACAGACCGGAACCCGTCCCAGGAGGCGTGGGCAGAACTGCTGAGTTTTCCACCGCTTCTCCGCGAGTTCGCGGAGCCCATTCCTCATCCCCACAAGCGCTCTAACTCCTTCCCGTTTCAGGGCTTCCGGCGGGTTTTCTCGCTTTCTCCGCAGTCCGGGGACCCCTATACTACTACTACGAATTCCTGCCTTTTAGAATCCTTCGAAGAAGGCCCAGGAAGGCATCCCACGGAGACCGGACGGCATGAGATTCCTCATTGACCGGATCGCCTTTCGCGACGCTCTGCAGCGCGTCGAAATGGCCATCGATCGCAAGCCCACGAACCCGCTCTACGGCGGCGTTCTGCTCGAGGCTCACAACCAAGGCGTGGTGCTGACCGCGAACGACCACGACATGGCCGTGCGCTACCGCGTGGACATGGTGCAGGTCGAGCAGCCGGGCTGGGCCGTCATTCCCGGCCCCGAACTGGTGGACATCGTGCGCGACGTCGAGGCGGAGACCGTCACGATCGAGCTCAAGGAAGGCGGTCAATGTGAAGTCATCGCCGGCGACGACCGCTGCACCCTCGTCACCATGGAATCCAGCAGCTCGGCGCCCAAAGCCGGGACGCGGGATTCCGAGCGCGGCTTTGCCGGAGCGCCCGGTCTGGAGAAAGATCCGGACCTGGTGATGTCGAAGAAGGATTTCCTCTTGATGGTGCAGTCCACGCGCTTTGCCACCTCGCGCGTGCAGGACACCCGCTTCGCCACCGAGGGCGTGCTGATCGAACTGCGCGACGGCGAAGTGACCCTGGTCGGCACCGACGGGCGGCGCCTGGCCTGCATCAAGCGGCCGGCTTCCGGCGGCGCAGCCAAGAAGCAGCGCGTCGTCCTGCTGCCGAAAGTGCTGGATCAGATCCTGCGCTACGGCCAGGACGAAGGATCCGACGAAGTCCAGGCCTGGTTCCTCGGCAACCAAGTCGGTTTCCGCATCGGCAATCTCGAGAGTTTCGGGCGCGTCCTCGCCGGGGAATTCCCGAACTATGACAACGTGATTCCGAAGGCCAGCAAGCACGTGGTGCGCGCCGACCGCGAAGCCTTCACGCGCAAGCTGCGCCTCGCCAGCCACCTCACGCAGGATTCGGCGGCGGTCGTGCGCATCGGCGTGACGTCGAACAGTCTCGAGGTGGCGTCCGAGCACGAAGGCCGCGGCCGCGCCTCGGCCAATTTCGAGGTCGACTACGTGGGCGAAGGACTGAAGACCGCTTTCAATCCGAACTACCTGATGGACGGGCTCAAGGTCGCGCACTCCGAGCAGATCGAGATGCAGATCGACGAAGCCACGCGCCCGGCCAAGTTCGTGCTGGGCGAGAACTTCAGCTACGTCGTCATGCCCTTGAGCATGCTGAGCTGATGCAGGAACGCGCGCGCCGAACCGCGCCGGCGCCCTTGGGCGACCTGGTGAATCGCGCCTTCCATCGCAACGGCTGGTCGCGCGCCGATTCGCATCTGCACGTTTTCGAGGCCTGGCAGAGCATCCTGCCCGCCGAGATGCGCGAACGCTGCCGCGCGGTTTCCTTCCGGGCCGGCAAGTTGACCGTGGCGGTGGATTCCTCGCCGCTGCTCGAGGATCTGAGTTCCTTCCGCGCGCCCGAATTGCTGCGCGTGCTCAACCAGTCCCTGCGCCTGAGCGGGCGCCTTCCCCTCACCGAAGTCCGCGCCCTCGATTTCCGGCGCGCCTGAACATGGCCACCAACACGCAGCCCGCCGCGGCCTACGACTCGTCGTCCATCCAGTTCCTCAAGGACCTGGAGGGGGTGCGCAAGCGCCCGGCGATGTACATCGGCGACACCTCCTTCAACGGTTTCCATCACCTGCTGTGGGAGATCGTTGACAATTCGGTGGACGAGGCGCTGGCCGGCCACGCCAGCGAGGTGCTGGTCACGCTGAATCGCGACGGCTTCGTCACCGTGACCGACAACGGGCGCGGCATGCCGGTCGATCCGCA
>CAYVPL010000348.1:0-2197 GCA_964453755.1 uncultured Planctomycetales bacterium | reverse complement strand
TCCGGCGTGGCGCTGTGGTTCCTGCACGCCGACGCGCGCGCCCCGGCCGGCGCCGCCGACGCCATCCGCACGGCTCTCACGGGCGGCGCCGCCTGGGGCGCCTTCCGCGTCCGCCACGCGGCGGAAGGCTGGCCGATCCGTCTCGCCGACCGCCGCTCGCACCGCGCTTCTCTTCCCTACGGCGACCAGGGCGTTTTCTGCACGAGCGCCGCCTACGAATCCGTCGGCGGCATGCCGCAGCAGGAGCTGATGGAGGATCTCGAGTTCGCGCGCCACCTGCGCCAACTGCACGGCCCGCCCGCGCGCCTGCCGATCGAACTCCGCGTCTCCGCCCGCCGATTCGCCGCGCACCCCGTGCGCAGCGCGCTGTGCTGGTGGACCTTCCCCGCGCTCTACCGCCTGGGCGTCCCGCCGGCGCGTCTCGCGCGCTGGTACGGCGCGGGGCGCTGAGGCGGGGCGCTCTTCCGCGCGCAAGCTCGCGGACTCGGCGGGCTATCATCACCCCGCTTGCAGGAACCCCGCATCACCCGCCGCGGCTTCGTCAGCGCCACCGGCGCCGCGCTCGCCGCCTCCGCTCTGCCGCGCAGCGGCGCGATTCCCGACTTCAACCCGCCGGAGGACTGCGTCGCCATCGCCTCCGACAACGGCCTGCGCACCGTCGAGCAGGCGCGCGCGCTGGTGCTGAAGGATCAGCTGCGCCCGGTCTCGGCCGCGGTGCGGGGCGTCGCCATCGTCGAGGCCGATCCGAACGACACTTCGGTCGGCTACGGCGGCCTGCCCAACGAGGACGGCGTCGTGCAACTGGACGCCGCCTGCATGGACGGCCCGCGCCACAATGCAGGCGCCGTGGCATGCATCGAAGGCATCATGCACCCGGCGCAGGTGGCCGAGCGCGTGATGGACCGCACCGATCACGCGCTGCTGGTCGGCGCCGGCGCCAAGCGCTTCGCGCTGGAACAGGGTTTCACCGAGCAGGATCTGCTGACGCCCGGCTCGCGCAAGGCCTGGATGGAGTGGCAGGCCACGCGCAAGGAGGATGACCGCCTGTGGCCCCTCAACGGCGCCGATCCGGACCAGCCCTGGAAATTGTCAGAAGAACGGCCCTGGGGCACGATCCACTGCTCGGTGCTCGCCCCCAACGGCGACCTCGGCTGCTGCACCACCACCAGCGGCCTGGCCTTCAAGATCCCGGGCCGGGTGGGGGACTCGCCGCTGATCGGCTGCGGCCTCTACTGTGACAACGGCGTCGGCAGCGCCGGCGCCACCGGCCGCGGCGAGGCGGCGATTCACGCCGGCGGCTCCTGGCTGGTGGTCGAGCGCATGCGCCTGGGCGACGACCCCACGGAGGCCTGCCTGCACGCGCTGCGCCGCGTCACCGAGCAGACGCAGCGCATGGCGCGCTGGCAGCCGGCGCTCTGGGCCCAGGACAAGCCGGCCTTCGGCCTGACCTTCTACGCGCTGCGCAAGGACGGCCGCTTCGGCTCGGCGACGCTGGTCGCGAAGCCGGGCAGCGCCCGCTTCGCCGTGGCCGACGCCCAGGGCGCGCGCCGGGAAGAATGCGCCATCCTTTTCCCGCTCCCTGCGTAGACTTTTTTGTCCTAGAGACCGCCATGTCGCGCCTTGCGCCTGCCGCCCTGCTCGCCGCGCTGCTGCTGCTGGTTCTGCTCGGCGCGCGCACCTTCGCTCCCGCCTCCGGTCACCTCGCCTCCGCCGAACCGCGCGCCGTGACGCCCAGCCAGGGCTTCGGCAGCGAGGAGCAGGCCACCATTGATCTGTTCCGCGCCGCCACGCCCTCGGTGGCCCACGTGCGCACGAAAGCGCTGCGCGCCTCCTTTTTCAGCAATGAGGTGGTCGAGGGCGACGGCAGCGGCTTCATCTGGGACGAGCGCGGCTACGTCGTCACCAACTATCACGTGGTGCGCAACGTCGAGCGCGTGCAGGTGCTGCTGCCCGGCCACGAGGATCCCTTCCCGGCGCGCTTCGTCGGCGCCGATCCCTCGGTGGACGTGGCGGTGCTCAAGATCGAGCCCCCCCCCGGCGGCCTCACGCCGCTGCCGCTCGGCACCAGCAGCGATCTGCAGGTCGGCCAGAAGACCTTCGCCATCGGCAATCCCTTCGGCTACGACCAGACGCTGACCACCGGCATCGTCAGCGCGCTGGACCGCGAAATCATTTCCCTGGTCGGCAACCCGATCCG
>CAYVPL010000347.1:0-2221 GCA_964453755.1 uncultured Planctomycetales bacterium | reverse complement strand
GATCCCCAGGTAGAGGCGGCCGGGTGACGCGCTCGTCGGTGTCTGCTCGGCGAAGAACTGGCGGTAGGGTCCCTCGTCCCACTCGATGCCGAGCCACTCGAGGCCCTCGAGCACGGCGGCCTCGGACTCCCGGGTCGAGCGCTCGAGGTCGGTGTCTTCGATGCGGAGAAGGAAGGTCCCCCCGAGCTTGCGGGTCAGGGCCCAGTTGAACAGGGCCGTGCGCGCGCCGCCAATGTGCAGGCGCCCGGTCGGCGAGGGCGCAAAACGGACGCGCGGCGGAGTGTGAGTCGGAGTCCGGCTCAATTCTCTTCCAGGATCGGATAGAGGTCTTCGTCGAAGGCCAGCACGTAGCCCCAGCGCACCGTTTCGGCCGCGCCCGGCGCCAGCGTCAGCCGCCAGCGGTGCAGGCCGCGCTCGTCGCGATCGGCCTGGTCCTTCTCCGCGTCTTGCAGCGCCGGCTGGATCTGCACCACTTTGACTTCGACGCGGCTGTCGCGCGAGAGAGGCAGCGCCTCCTCGACCAGCACTTGCACCGGTCCGCGCGCCGAGGCCGACAGGCGCAGCGTGGCGCGGTAGACCCGCGTGATGCGCGCCGTGGAGGACAGCGAGAAGCGGCTGGGATTGTCGCGGCTGTCCTCGATGGTTTCGTATTCCACGCTCAGATTCGGATCCACGCCGAGGTTGAGCGTGGTGCTGTCGCCGACGCGCAGCAGCGGGAAACTGGCCAGGCCCAGATAGTCCGGGCCGAGGAAGATGCGGGCTTCGCCGGCGAGCAGCGGCGAGCCGCTGGCCAGTTTGACTTCGGCGCGCAGGTAGGCCTTGTCGCTCAAGGACGGCACGACGTAGCGCTCGGGTTTGACTTCCAGGGGCACTTCCCGGATCAGGAAACGCTGCGCCTCGCCGTTGGCCGGCACCGACTTGCGGCCGGGCAGCACGAATTGCGCGGACAGGCCGAAATCGCGGTATTCGACCTCGGGCGCGGGCGCGTAACTCTTGTCCTCAGCCGCCGCAGCCGGCGCCGCGCTGGCGTCGGCGTAGCCCAGGCTTTCGAGCATGCCGCGGCCGTTGCCCTGGAAAGGGTGCACGGTGCGCAGCGGCAACTCCGGCGGATCCAGGCCGATGCTCGGCGCGCTGGTGGAGAGCCGGATCTCGGCGTCATTCCAGTCCTCGCCGGTGGACTGCGTGACCTGCGCCACGAATCCGACCTTCACGCCCGTGAGGTCCGGCGCCACGCGCACGTCGTAGGTGGGATCCCAGCGCGCGCCTTGCGCCAGATAGGAAACGCGCACCACGCCTTCGCCGGGCTTCTGAAAGTGCAGGGCCACGCGCAACTCGAGATACTTCTGCTGGCCGCGGCGGTCGCCGGGTGAAAGTTGTTGCTCGAGGTCGGTGATCGCCTCGCGGATCGCGGTCTGCTGCCGCTCCAGCACGGCCTGCTCGGCGTCGAGGTCGCGCATTTTCTCGCGCACGAACTCCAGAGCCTGCGCGGCCGTGCCCAGCCCGTCCTGCGAGCCGTGGCCGGCGGCGAGGCCCTGCACGTAGGACTGCAGCGCCTCCTTGGCCACCAGCAGGCCGGCCATCTCGGTGCCGACGCTGCGCAGGGCGATGCGCCGCTCTTCCAGATCCAGGCGCAGCATCTCGCGCTCGCCTTCGGCCAAGGCCTCGCCGGCGCGCGTGCGCGTTTCGATGCCCAGCACCACGACGTCGCCGGTCACGACTTCCGTCTGAAAGGATGCCGGATTCACCTGCACCGGGAAAGGTCCCACCACCACCGTGACGGGGCCCGCCAATTCCGCGGAGGCGGAAACCAGGCGCTCCACCAGGGCCTGCCCGTCGTACACGGTCACGCGGTCCAGGACGGAAGGCACACTGCGGACGGGCTCCTGACTCAGGAGGGCCGCGACCAAGAATGCAGCGATCATGACGGTATTCTAGGGTTCCTAGGCCTCGGATTCTTCCTTCTGACGCCGCGGAGGAACCGGAATTGGCGCAATCTCTGGATGAGGTCACCGTGGTCGGCGCCGGGCTTGCGGGCTCGGAAGCGGCTCTGCAACTGGCGGACGCCGGCCTGCGCGTGCGCCTGCATGAAATGCGGCCCGTGCGGATGACGCCCGCTCACCGCACCGCACACTGCGCCGAGCTGGTCTGCTCCAACTCCCTGGGCTCGCGCCTGCCGGACCGCGCCGCCGGCGTGCTGCAGGCGGAGTTGCGCGCCCTGGGC
>CAYVPL010000346.1:0-2243 GCA_964453755.1 uncultured Planctomycetales bacterium | reverse complement strand
GGGCCGGCAGTGGAAAGGGCTGCTCCAGCCAGTCCTTCAGCGCGCGCGCGTCCATGCAGGAATGATACCGGTCGGCGCTCAGGTGCTGGCGCGGCCGAGGCCCACCATCGCCAGGCCGCCAAAAAGCGCGACGGGCCCGGCGCCGGCCCAGAAAGGCGAGAGCGCGCCGCGGCCGCCGAGGTCGCGCAGCAGCAGCTCGACCACGAAGTAGACGCCGCACAGGCCGAGGCCGCCGGCGAGGCCTTCCCACGAGGTCTTGCGCTCGAAGCGCAGCACGAAGGGCAAACTCAGGAGAATGAGCAGCACCGGCACCAGCGGGGCGAGGCGCCAGGACCAGGCCAGCGTCGCCGCTTGACGATGGCCGGGATCGCCGGCCAGCAGCGCCGAGCAGTCGGCGATCGAGAGGTCGAGCGGGCGCACGCGCGCGAACCAGGCGCGCTCGCAATCCGCGGGGCCGAGGCCGGCGCGCGCGAAATGCGTTTGCGCTTCCTCGCCGCGCGGCGAGAGCAGGCGGCCGCCCGTGAGTTCCCAGGCCGATCCGTTCCACGACGCCGAGGCGGCGTCGAGCATCTCGTCGCCGGCGCTGCCGCGCAGGAACACCTGCAGGCCATCGATGCGGGGACCTCCGCTCGAAGCCGGCACGAAGAGACCGGCGTGCAGGCGCGCGTCGCCGGGGCCGCGCACCCACAGGTCCCGCGGCGACCAGATCACTTGCGAGAAGAAGCGCCGCTCGAGGTTTTCGTGTTCGGAGAGGATGCGCGGGACGGCGCTTTCGCGCGCCCACGACAGGGCGAGCGCCAATCCGAGCGCCGCGAGCAGAATTGGCGCCAGCGCGCGCAAGGCCGAGCGGCCCGACGTGAGCACCGGAATCAATTCGCGGTGGCGGAGCATCTGCGTGACGGCGCCGAGCGCGGCCAGGAGGGTGACGTAAGGCCCGAAGAGCAGCAGCTGGAACGGCTGCTCGAGCAGCGCGAAGCGCAGCAGATCCGCCGCGCCGAGGCCGAAACGGTCCGCCTGCTGGATCTCGTCGTTCTTGCCGAGCAGCTTGAGCGCGGTGAAGAGGCCGCACATGGCGGCGGCGACCACCAGCCACCACGAGAGGTAGACGCGCAGCAAGTAACGGTCGAAGCGCTGCATGGTCAGCTGCGCCGCGAGGCGCCGCGCGCGAAGAGGGCCGCCAACGGCAGCAGGATCAGGAACGGCAGCCACGCGGCCGGGATCGCCGGCAGCACGCCGTTGTCAAACAAACCTTCTCCGAGGTAGTAGCTGGGATAGAAGATGAGGACCAGCAAGGCCATGGCGGCGCCGAAGCCGGCCAGCATGCCGCCGCGGCGCAGGCGCCAGCCGAGGAGCGCGCCGATCAAGGACAGGGGCAAGGCCGCGGCCGACATCGCGCGGCGCTGATGCAGCGCGTAGAGGGCTTCGCGCGCGGCGTCCGGGGGGGTGGCGGGATCGGCGATCATGGCGCGGAGGCGCGCCGAAGGCTGGTCCTTGGGCCGCAACTCGGGCGCCTGGGCTTCTGCCAATTCGTCGAGGTCGATCACCACGCTGCTCCAACCGTCGCTCTGCACGCTCCAGCCCTGCTCGGCGCCGCTTTCGCTGAAAGCGCGCATGCCCTTGAAGGAGAAGACCAGCGAGCCGCCGTCCACGCGCATGCGCGCGCGATCGGCGCGGATGCGCAGTTCTTCCAGCGCTCCTGCCTCGGAGCCGGTGGGCGCGACAGCTCCGGGCGCATCCGGATCTGCTTGTGGCGCGTCGAGTCGCTGGCCGGCCGCGCTTACTCTGGCGCCGGCGGGCGCGGAGGCGCGGACTTGCAGCAGCACGTCAAGGAACGCGCCGTCTTCGTCGCGGCCGTTCCACATCAGGTGCAGGCCGCCGAACTCGAGCTTGCTCTCGCTGGGATCGGTGTTCTCCAGAGCGGCGACCTTGACCTGCGCCGCGAGTTCGCGCATGCGGCGGTACATGTCCGGCAGGAGCTCCGAACTGAGCGGATGCGTCAGCAGCGCGAGCATCAATCCCGCGGCGGCGGCGGGCAGCAGCAGACGCGCTGGATGCGCGCCGGCGGCGAAGGCCGCGACGTCCTCGCCGTCGGCGGCCATGCGGCCGTAGGAGAGCACCACCGCCGTCAGCATGGCCAGCGGGAGGAAGTAGGGCAGCGCCTGGCCGACGATGAGTGGCACCAAGGTCAGAGGCACCCACAGGGGCGCGCCCTGGCTGATGGAAGAAGCGCGGATTGCGCCGCC
>CAYVPL010000345.1:0-2244 GCA_964453755.1 uncultured Planctomycetales bacterium | reverse complement strand
CCGTTTGGCAGGCCGGTGGCGGACCAGTTCATCGCAGCGCCGGCGGGACCGCTGCATCGCATTCCGCAAGATGACATGGCGCTGCCCTGGGTCGCCGGCGGCGCTGCGGGGGGGGGAGAAGGCCGCCTCGTGCTGACCGTCGCCAATGCCAGCCCGAAGGCGCTGCCCGCGCTGGCGCTGGACGCGCGGCGCGCCGGCGCGGAGGGCGGGCAACGCCAGGAAATGTCCCTGCCATTGCTGCCGCTCGCGGTCGGCAAGCTGGAAGTCCCCTGGCCGGCGGCCGCGGCCGCGCGCGAGCCCGGGACCACGGAAACGATCGAATTGCGGGTCGCCGGCGCCGGCGGCGCGGCGCTGCTGCGCGAGGAATTCTCCTTGGACACCCTTGCGGCCGCGGGCCACGGCTCGCGCAGCTTCGTCTCGCGCGTGGACGACTCGATCCAAAAGTGGTCGGCCGTGCCGGCCACCGGGCGCGGCGCGCCGGGCCTCGTGCTCTCCTTGCACGGCGCTGGAGTGGACTGCGGCGGCCAGGCCGCGGCCTACGAGGCCAAGCCCGATTTCTTCATCGCCTGCCCGACCAATCGGCGCGCTTTCGGCTTCGACTGGCAGGACTGGGGCCGGCTGGACGCCTACGAGGTGCTCGAAGCCGCGCTGCGCGAATCGGGCGCGCCGCAGGATCGCGTCTATCTCATGGGCCACTCGATGGGCGGGCACGGCACGTGGCATTTGGCCGTCAACGATCCGGATCGCTGGGCCGCGATCGCGCCCAGCGCCGGCTGGGCCTCCTTCGACAGTTACGGCGGCCGGCCGCAGGGCGCGCTCGACGCGATCTGGCGCGGCGCCGACGGCGCCAGCGAAACTCTGGCGCTGCTGCCGAATCTGCGGTCCACCCCGATCTACGCGCTGCACGGCTCCGCCGACGACAACGTGCCGCTGAGCGAGATGGAAGCGCTCGTCGCGGCATTGCAGAAGCTCGGCATCACGCCGCAGAGCCACGTCGAGCCGAATGCGGGCCATTGGTGGGGCAACGCCTGCGTGGACTGGCCGCCGATCTTCGACCTCTTCCGCGCCGCGCGCCGTCCGGCGGAGGACGCGGTGCTGGACATCGACTTCCGCACCGCCGATCCGGGCGTGGATGCGCGCCATCACTGGCTGGAGGTCGAGCAGCTGCTCGAGTACGGCAAGCCCGCGCGCATCAGCGCGCATGCGCAAGGCGAGATGATGGTCTTCGGCGCCATCGAGAACGTGCGCCGCTACCGCATGTACCTGCCGGACGGCAGCGGCTGGTCCTTCGAGAACGAGGGCCCCAACGTTTGGCGCCGCACGGAGGATCCCATTCCGCCGCGCGAGAAATCTCCCGCGCTGTCCGGCCCGTTCAAGCGCGCCTTTGACAATCGATTCCTGCTGGTCTACGGCACCAGCGGCACGCCGGAGGAGAACGCCGAACTGCTGGCGCGCGTCCGCCACGACGCGCAGGTGTGGTGGTACCGCGCCAACGCCTGCCCGTGGATCCTGTCCGACCGCGAGTACCTGAACCGCCGCAACTTCCCGCGCGTCGGCGGCCGCAACGTGATTCTCTACGGCAATGCCGACTCGAACGCGGCCTGGAGCTGGGTGGTGCCTGAGGATTGCCCGCTGCAGGCGCAGCGCGGCCGCATGCAGCTCGGCGCGCGCACCTGGGAGCGGGAAGACTTGGCCGCGCTTTGCCTCACGCCGGGCGCTCCCGGCTCCGGCGCGCCGCTCGTCGGCTTGATCGCGGACAGCGGCCGTCTCGGCAGCCGCCTCGGGTACACGCTGCGCCTCTTCGTCAGCGGCGTCGGCTATCCCGACTACGTGCTCTGGGGGCCGGAAGTGCTGCGCGAGGGCGACGGCGCGGTGCTGGCCGCGGGGTTCTTCGACCACCGCTGGATGCTGCCCTAGAATTCCCCGCCCATGCCCGCGACCGCCGCCCGCACCGACCTGTCCTATCTTCGCGAATTGGGCCTGGACGGGGTCCAGGACGGCGCCTACGCCGGTTCCTGGCTGCGCTGCTCCGGCGCCGAGCTGATCGTCAAGTGCCCGGCAACCGGCGAAGAACTCGGGCGCGTGCGCCAGGCCGGCGCCGCGGAGTACGAGGCCTGCGCCGCCGCCGCGCACGCCGCCTTCCTGCGCTGGCGCGAGGTGCCGGCGCCGCGGCGCGGCGAACTCGTGCGGCGCGTCGGCAACGAGTTCCGGCGCCTCAAGGATCCGCTCGGCCGCCTCGTCAGC
>CAYVPL010000344.1:0-2275 GCA_964453755.1 uncultured Planctomycetales bacterium | reverse complement strand
ATCCTGGCCCGTCGCGCCATCCCGCCGGAGGAGCAGACTCTGGCCTCCGTGCATCGCACCGTGCGCAATCATGCGGTGCTGGCCGACGATCCGCAGGAACTGATGCGCGCCGGCGCCAAGGCGATGCTCGACAGTCTCGAGGATCCGTACGCCAGTTGGGTCGGACCGGAGGATCTGCGCAGCTTCGAAGAGGAATCGTCCGGCACTTATCTCGGCATCGGCGCGATGCTGCATCCCGACGGCCGCGTCATCTACCCCTTCGAAGGCGGTCCGGCCGAGGCCGCGGGCTTGCTCATCGGCGACCGCATCGTCGCCGTGGATGGCGAGGACACTTCCGCGCTCGGCTCCGACGCGCTGTCGGCGCGTCTGCGCGGACCGCGCGGCAGCAAAACGCGGCTCGAACTCCTGCACCGCGATGGCGAGCGCGCGAGCGTCGAGGTGCAGCGGCGGCCGATGCCTTCCGGCACCGTCGGCGACGTGCGCTGGCTGGACCAGGAGGCGGGCATCGCCCACGTCCATCTGCGCTCCTTCGCTGAATCCACCGCGCGCGAATTGGACCGCGCCTGCGATCTCCTGCTCTTGGAAGGCCAGGTGAAAGGCCTGGTGCTGGATCTGCGGTGGAACATCGGCGGACAGCTCGAAAGCGCCGTGGACATCGCCGCGCGCTTCCTGCAGGGCGAAGTGGTCTGCACGCTGCGCGACCGCCACGGCAAAGTGCGCCAGCGCTACGCCGATCCCGAACTCACGCGCTGGCCGGAGCTGCCGGTGGCCATCCTGATCAACGGCCTGAGCGCATCCGGCAGCGAGGTCCTGGCCGGCGCGCTGCGCGATCACGGCGCCGCCGTGCTCGTGGGCGAGCGCAGTTACGGCAAGGGCATCTACCAGGAAGTTCACAATTTCCGCGAGGGCGGCTTCGTGCTGAAGTTCACCGCCGGCGTCTATCTGACTCCTGCCGGCCGCTCGCTCGAAGGCCATCTCGATCCGGCGATGGCGCCGGGCGGGCTGGAGCCCGATTTGCCGGTCAGCACCGATGCGCAGTCGGCGCAGGCGATTCGCCGCTGGCTGCAGACCAACCGTCCGCCGCCGCGCCTGCGCGCGGAAGTCGAGCAAGTTTTCCCCGGGCACTTCAGCGCGAATCCGCCGGCCGACGCCGTCGCCGAATCCGCGCTGGCCTTGCTGCGGCACACGCTCGCCGGCGCATGAGGTCGGGCAGCCTGATTCTCGGCATCGAAACCTCCTGCGACGACACCGCGGCCGCGGTCGTGCGCGACGGGCGGGAGGCGCTCTCCTCCGTCGTGCGCAGCCAGGCCGCCGAGCACGCCGCTTGGGGGGGGGTCGTGCCGGAGATCGCCGGGCGCGGCCATCTCACGGCCTTGATGCCGGCCGTCGCGGAAGCGATGCGCGCAGCCGGCGCGCAGCCCGCGGATCTGGACGCCATCGCCGTAACCAATCGCCCGGGACTGCTCGGCTCGCTGCTGATCGGCACCACCGCCGCGAAGGCGCTGGCCTGGGCCTGGGACCGGCCGCTGCTGGCGGTGGATCACGTGCAGGCGCACGTCTACGCCGCGCTGATGCCGCAGGACCATCCGGAATTCCCCTGCATCGCCCTGGTCGTCAGCGGCGGTCACACGTCCCTCTACCGCGTGGACGATCCTCTGACTTTGACATTGCTCGGCAGCACGCGGGACGACGCGGCGGGCGAAGCGCTGGACAAAGCGGCCAGCCTGCTCGGCCTCGCCTATCCCGGCGGACCGGCGATCGAAGCGGCCGGCGCCGGCGGCGACCCGCACGCCTTTCCCTTCAAACTGCCGATGCTGGAGGCGGATTCGCTCGAGTTCTCCTTCTCCGGACTCAAGACCGCGCTGCTCTACACCCTGGTCGGCCCCGGCAATCGCCGCGACGCGCCTTGGCTGCTGCCGCGCGCGCGCCTCGCCGATCTCTGCGCCAGCTTCGAGCATGCCGTCGCCGGCACGCTCGCGCGCAAGGCCGTGCGCGCCGCCGAACTCACGGGCATCCCGCGCATCCTGGTCGGCGGCGGAGTGGCCTGCAATCGCCGGCTGCGCGCGCTGCTCGGCGAGCAGGCGGCGCGCGCCGGCATGGAGGCCCGCTTCGCCCCCCCCGCCTACTGCACGGACAATGCCGTGATGATCGCCGGCCTCGGCCACGCGCTGCTCGCCGGCGGCCGCCTCGCGGCGCTCGACGAAGACGTGCTCGCGCGCGCAGGATGAACGAAGCGATGCGGCGCGAAGACCTGGAGCAGTTGTTCGAAGAAGTG
>CAYVPL010000343.1:0-2313 GCA_964453755.1 uncultured Planctomycetales bacterium | reverse complement strand
GGCGAGATCCCGCGCAACCGCGTGGACAAGGGCGCGCGCCCCGGCGACCTGATCGTCGCGCTCGGCGGCCGCACCGGTCGCGACGGCATGCACGGCGCCACGTTCTCCTCCGAGGCCCTGCACGAAGAATCCGAGACGGTGGACGCCGCCGCGGTGCAGATCGGCGATCCGATCACCGAGAAGAAAGTGCTCGACGTGCTGCTCGCCGCGCGCGACCGCGGCTGCTTCAGCGGCATCACCGACTGCGGCGCGGGCGGCTTCTCCAGCGCGGTCGGCGAAATGGCCGCGGAATGCGGCGCCGAAGTGGACCTGGACCGCGCGCCCCTCAAATATCCCGGCCTCTCCTACTGGGAGGTGTGGATCTCCGAAGCGCAGGAGCGCATGGTCGCGTCCGTGCCTCCGGAGAAACTGGAAGAACTCGAGCACCTGTGCGCGCTGCACGACGTCGAACTGACCGTGCTCGGGCGCTTCACCGCGAGCGGGCGCCTGCAGTTGCGCTGGCACGGCGCGGTGGTCGGCGACCTCGACCTGGAATTCCTCCACGCCGGCGTGCCGCGGCCGGAGCGCCAGGCCGAGGCGGTGCGCCGCCGCCTGCCGGCCACGGTCTGGCCGGAGGACGCCACGCTGCAGCCGCAGGAGTTGCTGCTGCGCGTGCTGGCCCATCCGCAACTGCTGTCGAAAGAGCCGATCGTGCGCACCTACGACCACGAGGTGCAGGGCGCCACGGTCCTGAAGCCCTACCAGGGCGCCGACGGGCACGGCCCCGGCGACGGCGTCGTGATGAAACCGCTCTTCGACCGGCCCGAGGGCATCGTGCTGGCCGTGGGCTTGCAGCCGCGCATCGCCGAGTTGGATTCCGAGATCGGCGCGCTCTGCGCCCTCGACGAGGCCCTGCGCAACGTGGTGGCCGCCGGCGGCAATCCGCACCGGACCGCGGTGCTGGACAACTTCTGCTGGGGCGATTGCCGCAAGCCGGACCGTTTCGGCACGCTGGTGCAGGCGGCGCAGGCTTGTCACGACGGCGCGCTGGCCTACGGCACGCCTTTCGTCAGCGGCAAGGACTCGCTCAACAACGAGTACCGCGCCGGCGGCGTCGAGTGGCCCATTCCGCCCACCTTGCTGATCACGGCGCTGGCGCACGTCGCGGATTGCGCGAAGACCGTCGGCACGCCGCTGACGCGGGCCGGCAACCTGCTGGTGCAGATCGGCCGCACGCAGTCGGCCGGCGGCGGCTCGGTCGCCGCCGATCTCCTGCAGCTGCCCGACAGCGCTCCGGCGGCGCCCGAACTGGAGCAGGCGCCCGCCCTCTTCGACGCCCTGCACCGCGCGATCGGCGCCGGCGTGGTCCAGTCCTGCCACGATCTCTCCGAGGGCGGCCTGGCGGCGGCGCTGGCGGAAATGGTGATGGGATCGCGCGGTCTCGGGGCCCGCGCCGACGCCCTCCGCGCCCCCGCCGAGCGCGGCGCCAGCCTGGGCGCGCTGCTCTTCGGCGAATGCCCGACCCGGTTCGTCGCGGAACTGCCCGCCGCCCAGCTCGAGGCCTTCAGCCAGCTGTTCCGCACCCTGCCCTGGGCCGTGATCGGCGAGGTCACCGCCGACGCGCAGCTGGAACTGCGCGCCGGCGAGCAGACGTGGGTGCGTCTGCCGGCCGCGGCCCTGGCCCAAGCCAATGGCGTGCCGCTCACGGGCGCGGCGCGCCGCCCGGAGACCCAGCCATGAAAGCGCGCGTCCTCCAACTCTTCACGTCCGGCATCAACTGCGACCGCGAACTGCGCTGGGCCTTCGAGCAGGCCGGCGGCGCCGTGCGCGAAATCCACGTGCGCGAACTGCTCCAGAATCCGGAGCTGGTCCGCGAGTGCGACCTCTTCGCCATTCCCGGCGGCTTCTCCTACGGCGACGACCTCGGCGCAGGCAAGGTGCTGGCTCTGGAGTTGTCCAAGTACCTGGGCGAGGCCCTGGCGCAGCATCACGAGCGCGGCGGCGGCATCGTCGGCATCTGCAACGGCTTCCAGGCTCTGCTGAAGTCGGGCCTGCTGCCGGGCGTCGAGGGTCTGCCGCCCCTCTCCCTGACCTGGAACAGCAGCCATCACTTCGAATGCCGCTGGTCGCGGATGGTGGTCGAGGAGCCTCTGGGCCGCATCCTGCCTCCGGGCAGCATCCTGCCGGGCGTTTCGGCCCACGCCGAAGGCCGCATCGTGCTGCCGCGCGCCGACGAGGACGCGCGCGCCCTGCTGGCCGCCGGCGTCGTGGCCCTGCGCTACTGCGACGAGAGCGGCGCGGCCTATCACGCTCGCCTGATCAACTCTACCGGTA
>CAYVPL010000342.1:0-2323 GCA_964453755.1 uncultured Planctomycetales bacterium | reverse complement strand
GGAGATGTACATCGAGCCCGCCACGCCCAGGCCGCGCCCGCGCGGCAGGCGGCCCCAGCGCTCCTGCCAGCCGCTGGCCTTCTCCACCGCGTCCAAACAAGCGAGGAAGCCGTTACTCGTGATGCGCTGGCCGTTCACGGTCTGCACGTGCTCGCCGACGAAATTGCGGCGCCGGATTTCGATCGGATCCATGCCGATCTTGCGCGCCACTTCGTCCAACTGCACCTCGAAGGCGAAACGCGGTTGCACACTGCCGTGCCCGCGCTTGGGGCCGCAAGGCGGTTTGTTGGTGAAGACGCGCGTGCTGTCGAAGCGGTAGGCCGGGAAGGCGTATGGCCCCGTCAGCAATTGCCCGGAGTAGTAGGTCGTGACCAGGCCGAAGGAGGAATACGATCCGCCGTCGATCAGGATCTTCGCGTCCACGCCGGTGATCGTGCCGTCCTGGCGCGCGCCGGTGCGGTACTTCATCTGCATCGGGTGGCGGCCGCGGTGCGCGTAGAACACTTCTTCGCGCGTCCACAGCATCTTGACTGGACGGCCCGTGATCAGCGCCAGCTTGGCCACGCAGAATTCGAGGCTGAAGGGATCGGACTTGCCGCCGAAGGCGCCGCCGAGGCAGGGCTGGATCACGCGGATGCGCGCCGGATCCAGCTGCAGCACGCGCGCCAGCGCGCGGTGCACGTAGTGGGTGATCTGCGTGGAGGACCAGACCGTCAGCAGGCCGTTGGCGCCAACCTGCGCGACGGCGCAGTGCGGCTCGATGGGGGCGTGGGTGGTGCCGTGGAAGGAGTAGTCGCCCTCCACCGTGACCTCGGCGGCTGCGATGGCGGCGTCCACGGCGCCGAACTCCAGCAGCACGTGCTTGCTGACGTTGTCGCCCTTCTTGCTGGCGTGAATGGTGACGTCCTTGCGGCGCAGCGCTTCCTCGGGGTCGAGCAGCGCCGGTAGGACTTCGTAATCCACTTCGATCAACTGCAGCGCGGCGTTCGCCGTGTCTTCATCCACCGCGGCGACGGCCGCGACCTCGTCGCCGACGAAGCGCACTTTGTCCACCGCCAGCGCCGTCTCGTCGGGCGTCCACGGAATCACTCCATAGGGCGTGGGCAGGTCGCGGCCCGTGATGACCGCGTGCACGCCGGGCAGCGCCAGCGCCTTCTCCGTGCGAATGGCGCGAATCAGCGCGTGGGCGTGCGGGCTGCGCAGCGTCTTCGCGTGCAGCATGCCCGGCAGCGCGATGTCGTCGGTGTAAACCGCCTGCCCGGTGGCCTTCGCCAGGCCGTCCACCTTCCGGTTGGCCTTGCCGACGACCTGGAATTCGCCCCAGGGCGCCTCGGGTCCGTGGCGGTCGCGCGCGGCCATGCACCAGGATTCTAGTGCCGAGCCGCGCGCTCCGTTGCGCCGCGAAGTCTTAGCGCCAGCCGAGCCCGATGCCGATGCCCAGGCCGACTTCGAGATTGTTCTTGGCGGTTTCGATGCGCGAGCGCTGCGCCAGCGCCTCGGCGTTCTTCGGATCCAGCGCCAGGGCCGCGTTGACGTACTTCTGCGCCTGGTTGTAGCTGTCCTTCATCACCTCGTCGTTGGCCAGGTGCAGGTTCGCGTCCACCATCTGGGCAATCGTGAGCGCGCGGTATTTGACCGCGCCTTCCTGAATGGCGGCGTCGTCGGCGTATTTCTTGGCCAGCCGGTCGAGCTCGCTCAGCACCGTCTCGCCGTCGTTGATCGCGCCTTTCCAGAGGGTCTGCGCCTTGGAGCTGTTGCGGGCGGTCAGGCCGTCGCGGGTGCGCTCGATCATGCGGTCGTAGTGCTCCTTGCCCTTCTTCAGATCCTTCTGAATCAGGTCGGAGTGCTTCTTCTCCAACTCGTCGTCGCGCGCCGCGCGCTCTTTCAGATAGTGCTGCTCGAGCAGGCGGGCGGCCTCGGCGGCTTGCGGCTCGTCGGGCAGCTTCTGCACCAGCAGGGTCAGCCACTTCTCGGCTTCCTTGATGTCCTGCTTGGCGATCGCGGCCCGCGCGTTGCTCATACAAAAGTCGGCGGCCAACTTGCGGGCGCGCGCGCGCTCCACGTCGATCGCGGCCTTCATGCTCGGGTCGGCCTTCTCGGCGTAGTTGTAGTGGCGGCCGGAGTGCGCGTACAGGCCGATGTCCCGCGCGTAGTTGGCGAGCTGCAGCTGGCCTTTGGCGTTGTCCTTCTTCACCAAGCTGGAGTTGACGACGTAGACCGAGCGCTTGTCGAGTTCGTCGAGCGTGAGTTTCAGGTCCTGCCCGTCGTCGGTCCGGAACGAGAGCACGTGCTGCGCGGAATCGTAGGCCGTGGCGCGGCCCTT
>CAYVPL010000341.1:0-2341 GCA_964453755.1 uncultured Planctomycetales bacterium | reverse complement strand
TTCGCGCCGTCGCCGGCAGCCCGCCCGCGCGGCCTTCGCCTGCCAGCAGCGCGCAATTCGGCGTCCAGCTCGGGCGCGATCAGGAAAATGCGCGGCTCGCGCGGCCGGGCGAACCACGGCGCCAGCGCTCCGAAGTCGGCGCGGGCGCGCGTGGCCAGCAACAGCACCCGCTCGAGCAGATCTTCGGCGCCGCCCTCGCCCAACAGCAGGAGCACCGGCCGGCCGAGCGGATCGTGCCCGGCGGCGTCCGCTCCCAGCGCGCGCATGGATTCGGGCAGCGGATCCAGCAGACGCACGCCCGGCTCGAGCGTTTCGGCGTGCCGCGTCAGCCATGCCAGGAGCTCGGCGCGCGGCCAGGGACCGGATGCAGCGCTCACGTTTGCAGCCTCGCGCCGGCCGGTAGCTCGCGACGGTTTCGGCTGCGCGTTCGCGCCGTCGCCGGCAGCCCGCCCGCGCGGCCTTCGCCTGCCAGCAGCGCGCACAGCGCCACGGCCACCGCATCGGATTCGTCCGCGGAGTCGAAGCGCAGGTCCGGCTGACCCAGCCGCATGCGCACGAGGCGCTCGACCTGCTCTTTGCTGGCGGCTCCGGCGCCGGCGACGCGGCGCTTGACGGTCGCGGGCGGAATTTCTTCCACCGGCAGGCCGGCGGCGGCGGCCGCCATCATCACGACGCCGCGCGCCTCGCCCAGGCGCAGCGCGCTGCGCACGTTCTGGCCCAGGTAGGCCGCTTCGATGGCCAACTCAGTGGGCCGGTGCAACTGCAGCACGCTCAGCAATCCTTCGTGCAGCCGATGCAGCCGGATCGGCAGCGGCACGTCCGAGCCGCCGAGCCGAAGCGTGCCGCTGGCCACTTCGGCGCCGCCGGCGGCGCGGGCCGTCAGCACGGCCCAGCCCACCACGCGCGTGCCCGGATCCACGCCGAACACGCGCCGCGGCGCGGAGGGAGTCTCACGGCCTGCCGGGCTGTTGGCCACGCACCGATGTTACCTTGTGGGCATGGCGCGAGACACTGCCGCGGTCGTGGTGGCCGCGGGTGCCGGCCGGCGCCTGGCGGGCAGCAACAAGGCGCTGCTTCCCCTGGCCGG
Source organism: uncultured Planctomycetales bacterium (assembly GCA_964453755.1). Lineage (GTDB taxonomy): Bacteria > Planctomycetota > UBA1135 > UBA1135 > UBA1135 > JAQBVK01. The sequence continues at coordinate 1,254 of CAYVPL010000341.1, read as the reverse complement.
CCGGCCGATGCTGGCTTGGTCCCTGGCGGCCCTGCGCGCAGCGCCTTCGGTCGGACAGATCGTGGTCGTGATGAGCCCCGCGGACGACGCGCGGCTGCGCGCCGAGTCCGGTCGCGACGCGCGCGGCCACGGCGCCGACCTGGTCGTGCCCGGCGGCGCCGAGCGCTGGGAATCGAGCCGCGCGGGCGTGCAGGCCACCGATCCGGCGCTGGCCCTGGCGCTCGTGCACGACGCCGCGCGCCCGCTGATCCACGCCGACGACGTCGAGCGGGTGATGGCGGCAACGCGCGCGCACGGCGCCGCGCTGCTGGCCGAGCCGCTCGCCGACACCTTGAAGCAGGGCGACGCGCAGGGCAAGGTGCTGCGCACCCTGGATCGCGCCGGCATGTGGCGCGCCCAGACGCCGCAAGCCGCGCGCCGCGCCGAATTGCTGGCGGCCTTCGCCGGCTGGAACGCCGCCGCGCTGGGCCTGCCGACCGACGAAGCCGTGATGCTGGAAATGGCCGGACGGGCGCCCATGCTGGTGCCGGCCTCCGCGCCGAACTTCAAGGTGACCTTGCCGCACGACTTGCTGCTGGCCGAAGCTTTGCTGGCGGCGCGGCGCGGATAATGGCGGACATGGCATCGCCCCCGCCTCCGGAGTTCCGCATCGGCCTGGGCTGGGATCGGCATCTGCTCGAAGCCGGGCGGCCCTGCGTGCTGGGCGGTCTGACAATTCCGCATCCGAGCGGCCCGCGCGGCCACAGCGACGGCGACGTCGTGCTGCACGCCCTCGCCGACGCCGTGCTGGGCGCAGCCGGACTCGACGATCTGGGAACGCAATTCCCCGACACGGATCCGCGCTGGCGCGGCGCGAGCAGCTCCGACTTCCTGCGCGCAGCGGTCGCCGAGGCGCTGCAGCAAGGCCTGCGGCCGGCCAGCGCCGACGTCGTGGTGATCGCCGACGCGCCGAAACTGGGCCCCCACCGCGCGGCCCTGCGGGCCTCGCTGGGGCAGCTGCTCGGCCTGCCCGCAGCACGCGTGAACGTCAAAGGCAAGACCACCGAACTCGGCCAATCCGACCGGATCGAAGCCTACGCCGTGGTCTTGCTGAGCGGCTCGCCGGCCTGAAGGCGCCACAGGCGCGCGTAGTGGCCGCCCTGCGCGAGCAATTGCTCGTGGGCGCCCTGCTCGATCAAGCGGCCCTGGTCCAGCACCAGAATGCGATCGGCATCGCGGACGGTGGACAGGCGGTGCGCAATCACGAAGGTGGTG
>CAYVPL010000340.1:0-2350 GCA_964453755.1 uncultured Planctomycetales bacterium | reverse complement strand
GCCGCAGCCCGGGCCGGCGCGGAACACGACGGCCTCGTCGTTCAGGTCCAGGCCGGTGGCCTCTTCGATCTCGGGCCGCTGCAGCCGGTGCGTGGCGCTGTCCGCGGTCATGTAGATCATGCCGAAGCGGTGGATCATGAAGGCGTCGGACACGATGGTGATGCTGCCGGGATTGCGCTTCAGGCGCAGGCGCGCGTCCTTGTCCTGGCTGGAGTTGAAGCCGGCGTAGGAGGTGAAGCCGGGGCCGATGCCGTCCCAGTTGTCCAGGTATTCGATGACGTCCACCGCCTTCGGATCCACGCCGTTGTCCTGCGCGCAGTCTTCGTAGGTGTAAGCCGGGCTGAAGAAAGCGTTGGCCTGCTGCTTGGTGTGCTCGATCAGGCCGTCCTTCCACGGGCGGATGAAGAAGCGCTGGCCGCTGTCCGTGGGCCAGTTCATGTTGTTGTTCTGCTGGTAGTCGAGCAGGAACTGGTAGAGCCGCACCATGTTGCGCTCGCTGGCCGTCGCGTTCGCCTTGTCGATGAATTGCGGCACGTTGATCACCAGGTAGGTTGACAAGATGCCGATGATGACGATCACCACCATCATCTCGAGCAGGGTGAAGCCCCGGCGGAGCGAACTCTTGAGCGTGCGGATGATCATGAGGTTCAGGTTCCTTGCGAGTAATCGGAGGCGTAGGCGATCTGCTCCTTCGTGAGCGCGTCGAGGCCGAGCCCCATGGAAGACAGTTTGACTTGGGCGATTTCCTGGTCCAGGGCTTCCGGCAGCACGTGCACGCCTTTCGGCAGTTTGCGGCCTTCGCGCGCCAGCATCAGCATGGCCTGGAACTGGTTGGCGAAGGACATGTCCATCACTTCGCTCGGGTGGCCCTCGGCGGCGGCCAGATTGACGAGACGGCCCTGCGCCAGCACGTAGATGCGGCGGCCGTCCTTCATCAGGTACTCGACGCAGTTCTCGCGCACGGTGCGCGAGGACTTCGCCAACGCCTCGAGATCCTTGAGGTTGATCTCGCAGTCGTAGTGGCCGGTGTTGCAGACGATGGCGCCGTCGCGCATGGACTCGAAGTGGCGCTTGACGATCACGTCCTTCATGCCGGTGGCGGTGATGAAGACTTCCCCCACCTTCGCGGCCGCGTCCATGGTCATGACTTCGCAGCCGTCCAGCGCGGCCTTGAGGGCGGCGGTCGGCTTGATTTCGGTGGCGATGACGCGCGCGCCCATGCCTTTGGCGCGCATCGCGCAGCCCTTGCCGCAGTGGCCGTAGCCGGCGACCACGAAGTTCTTGCCGGCCAGCAGAATGCTGGTGGCGCGCAGAATGCCGTCCACGCTGGACTGCCCGGTGCCGTAGACGTTGTCAAAGTCCCACTTGGTCTCGGCGTCGTTGACGGCCACGACCGGATAGGCCAGTTTGCCGTCGGCGGCCATGGCGCGCAGGCGGTGCACGCCGGTGGTCGTCTCCTCGGAGCCGCCGACGATGCCCGGAATCAGGTCTTGACGCGCGTGGTGCACGCGGAAGATCAGGTCGGCGCCGTCGTCGAGCGTCAGGGTCGGCTTGAAGTCCAGCGTGCGGTCGATGGACCAGTAGAACTCTTCCGTGTTCTGGCCGTGCCAGGCGTAGATGCGGAAGCCGTCCGCCGCCAGCGCCGCGGCCACCGCGTCGTTGGTCGAGAGCGGATTGCAGCCGCTCCAGGCCACTTCGGCGCCGGCCGCGCGCAGCGTGCGGATGAGCACCGCCGTCTCCTTCGTGACGTGCAGGCAGCCGGCGATGCGGTGGCCCTTGAGCGGCTGCTCGCGCTCGAATTTCTTGCGCAGCGCCATCAGCACCGGCATCCGCGTCTCGGCCCATTCGATGAGCAGGCGGCCTTCGGCGGCGAGGCTGGGATCGGCGACCTTGAAGGCCGGCGCGGAGGCGGAAAGGGTGGAGGCGGATGTCATGGAAAGATTCAGCGGGCCACGGGCGCCTCGACGCTCGCCAGACTCTTTAGCTCCGGCACGAGGTCGAGTTTCTCCCAGGGGAACAGGTCGCGGCCGAAGTGGCCGAATGCCGCAGTCTTGCGGTAAGTCCAGCCGGCCGGGCTGGCGTAGCCGGACGGCCGGCGCAGATCGAGGCGGCCGATGATCCAGTCCGGCGTCAGGGCCTCGTGCGCGACGCGCCCGGAACTCCAGGGCGACAACTGGCGAATGAGGCGCTCGATTTCCGCGTCGTTCAGGCCCGGCGCGGCCGTGCCGTGGGTGTCCACGCGCACGCTCACGGGGCGGGCGACGCCGATCGCGTACGCCACCTGCACCTCGCAGCGCTCGGCCCAACCGGCTTGCACCACGTTCTTGGCGATCCAGCGCGCCGCGTAAGC
>CAYVPL010000339.1:0-2354 GCA_964453755.1 uncultured Planctomycetales bacterium | reverse complement strand
CGAGCAGCAGCGTGCCCTGCAGCTGGCCGCCGAGCACGCCGGCCTGCACCGCCGCGCCCAGCGCGACGACTTGGTCGGGATCGAGGCGGTCGTGCGGCGCGCGCCCGAACCACGCGCGCACGGCGGCCTTCACCAGCGGCACGCGCGAACTGCCGCCGACCAGCACGACTTCGTCCAGATCGGCCGGCTTCAGGCCCGCGTCGGTCAGCGCGCGCGCGCCGAGGTCCAGCGTGCGCTGCACGAGCGGCGCAATCCAGTTCTGGAACTCGATCACGCCGATCATGCGCCGCCAAGCGATGCCCGCCGCCGGATCGTGATAGACGAACTCGGCTTCGGCCGCACTCGACAGCCGGCGCTTGACGCTCTCGGCGATCATGCGCAGCGCCGCGCGCGCGCCGGCGTCTTCGAGCACGTCGCGGCCGGTTTTGGCGCGAATCTCGGCTGCCATGCGCTGCGCGATCTCGCGATCGAAATCGTCGCCGCCCAGACGGGTGTCGCCGCAGGTGGCGAGCACGCGATACACGCCGTCCTGCAACTCGAGCACCGACAGATCGAAGGTGCCGCCGCCGAGGTCGTAGACGGCGACGCGGCTCGCGCCCTTGCGGTCGAGCCCGTAGGCCAGCGCCGCGGCGGTCGGCTCGTTGACCATGCGCACGACTTCCAGTCCGGCCAGGCGCGCCGCCTCGCGGGTCGCTTGCCGCTGCGCGTCGTCGAAGTAAGCCGGCACGGTGATGACGGCCCGCGTCAACTGCTCCTCGGGCAGGCCCAGCGCCTGGGCGGCGCGCTGGCGGCAAGCCTTGAGCACGAGACCGCTGATCTCCTGCGGGCTGACGAGCCGCTCGCCCAAATCCACCATCGCCAGCGCGCGGCCCGGCGCGTCCACCACGCGGTAGGGCAGCGCGTCCCGATCGGGCCCGAGGTCGGCTGCGCTGCGTCCGACCAGCCGCTTCACGGAATGCACGGTGCGCGCCGGATCCAGGCTGGTGCGCGCGAGCGCCTCGCGGCCGACCAGCGGCGGCGCTCCAGCAGGAAAGGAAACCACGGAAGGCAGCAGCGGATCGCCGCTCTCGCCGGCCAGCACGCGCGGCTGGCCGCGCTCGAAGACGGCCACCAGCGAGAAGGTGGTGCCGAGGTCGATGCCGAGGATCGGCGCCGTCGGGGCGTTGAGCAGAGGCAGTTCCATCGCGGGCTCAGGCGGCGGCGACGCCGCGCGCGAGGTCCTGCGCCGTGCGGCGCAGGTAGGTGGCCTCGGCCAGGCGGGCGTGCAACTCGCGCGCTTTGTCAGACGGCGCGCCTGCGGCTTCCCAGGCGGCGAAGGCCGCGGCCAGTTCGTCGAGACTGCGGCGCTCCTGCTCGGCCAAATTGCGCGCCGCGGCGGCCATGCGCGCGGCGTCGCCGGCGGCGCGGCCGTCCGCAATTTCTTCCTTCAACTCCATCATCGCCAGCAGCGCGCCGGGACAGGAGACGTGATCGGTGCCCCGCGGCATCGGCGCGCCCGCGCGCGCCAGCAGCGCTTCGGCCCGGCCGATGGGGTCGGCCAGCTGCGTGAAGGCCTGGTTGACGGCGGCCATGCGATCTTCCGCTTCCTGGCGCCCGGCCGCGCCCGCCGCCGTCAGACGGTCCGGGTGCCAGCGCAGGCTCTCCCGCAGCAGCGCGCTGCGCAGAGCCTCCGCCGCCAGCGCGTACGAAGGCTGAAGTCCGAGAACCTGGAACGGGTCCTCGTCCGCGACGGCGGCGGTCATCGGCGCGAAAGCGCGGGCCGCGCTAGACGGCGAACGAGCTGCCGCAGCCGCAGGTGCCCTTGGCGTTCGGATTCACGAACTGGAAGCCCTTGCCGGCCAGGCCGCTGGTGTAGTCGAGGGTGGTGCCGGCCAGGTACATCAGCGACTTCGGATCGCAGAAGATCTTGACGCCGTCGACTTCGATCACTTCGTCGCCAGGGGCGGACTGCAGGTCGAAGTTCAGGGTGTAGGAGAAGCCCGAGCAGCCGCCCCCGCGCACGCCGACGCGCACGCCGGCGGTGTCCGGCAGATTGTGCTCGGCGATGAGACGCTTGACCTCGGCCGCCGCGGCGGGCGTGAGAATCAGAGTGCTTTGAGTCTTGGTGTTCATGATGGATTGTTTTCTTGTTTGCGCCGCCAGTCTTCCAGGGCGGAGCGAATGGCGTCCTCGGCCAGCACCGAGCAGTGGATTTTCACCGGCGGGAGCGCCAACTCCTCGACGATGTCGACGTTGCGGATTTTCTCCGCGTCCTCGATCGAGCGCCCCTTCAGCCACTCGGTGGCGAGGCTCGACGAGGCGATGGCCGAGCCGCAGCCGAAGGTCTTGAACTTGGCGTCCAAGATGACGCCGTC
>CAYVPL010000338.1:0-2373 GCA_964453755.1 uncultured Planctomycetales bacterium | reverse complement strand
GAGGTCGCCGCGCGACCATGCGAGCGCCCCGTGGCGCGAGCGCGTGCGCCCCGCGCCGCGGATGACGTAGAACATCTGCGAACTGGCCCGCGCGCGCGTGCTCAGCGACGTTCCCGGCAGAATGCGCAGGAAACTCGCGAGCAGGCCCGGCGCCGTCGCCGGCCAGTCCGTGCGCAGCGCGGCCGAGAGATCCCACGCGATTTCGCGCGTCGGACCGCTCTCGTGCTCGCGGGCGGGAAAAACCGCGAAGGGCACGCGCGGCAGCTGCGGATCGGCCGCCGCGGTGTATTCGTGGAAATGCGCGTCGCGGCCCCAGTCAGGCTCCGCTTCCGCCGGCGGCCCCGCGACGCTCGCCGCGCCGGCGAGCTCCACCCCCCCCTCCGGCAGGCGGCGCAGGCCCAGCGGCCCCCCGCTCATGCGCACCTCCAGCGGCCCGGCGCGGCCGGCCTGCCAGGCCGCCAGCGCGATCGCGACCGCGCCGCTGCCGCAGGCCTGCGTCTCGCCGACGCCGCGCTCCCAGACGCGCGCGCGCACCGCGCCGGGCCCCGCCTCGCGCACGATCTCGACGTTGACGCCGTGCGGGAACAAGTCGGTGCGCGCGGCGCAGCGCGCGGCGAACTCGCCCAGCGGGAAGGAGTCAGGATCGTCGCAGGCGAAGATCGCGTGCGGATTCCAGAAGTCCACCGCGGTGCCGGCGCGGCCCGCCACTTCCACGGCGCGAAAGCGCGCGTCGTCCAGGGCGCCGAGTTCGAGCGCGAATTCTCCGTCCGCGACGCGCCGCCACGGCACGCGGCGGCCCGCCATCAGGAAGGCGCCGCTAGCGCCGCCGCTGGCGCAGGCGGCGACGCGCAGGCCGTTCAGACAAGCGCCGCCGTCGCTGCCGTCGCGGTTGACGATGCTCACCGGCACGGCGCCGTCCGCTTGCGCCTCGCCGACCACGAGCAGTCCGTCCGCGCCGCCGGCGCAGGCCAGGCGGGCCAACTCCGGCCAGCCGGCGGCATCCCACCCGCCGGCGCGCAGATCGGCCGCTGTGGCCAGCACGAAGCTGTTGCCGCAGCCTTCGCCGGTCCGCAGCGGCGGCAGCCTCACGCCGCCGGCACCGCTTCGTCGCGGCGCTTGCGGAACTCGACGCGGAAGAGCGCCAATGCCAGGATCACCACCGCCGCCAAAACCAAGCCCTGCAGGATCGGCGTCAGATTGTGCGGGAATTTCCAGGCTTCCTCGACCAGGATCGGCTTGCGCTCGTGCCAGGCTCCGCCCTCGGGCAGCGCGCCCGGCGTGCGCGTGTCGTAAGCGGCGCGCGCCTTGCTGAGGAAGGCCACGAACACCGCCGGATCCGGGTCGTAGCCGTCGGACTTGACCTCGAGCACGGTGTCGTCGCGCGGATCGATCACCGCGTAGTAGGGCTGGGCCGCGGCGGAAAAGCGCTCGACCTCGTAGTCGGCGTTCCACTTGCCGTAGGGCGGCTTGTCCACCCACAACTCGGCGCGCGCCATCCCGGCCAGCAGGGCCTTCACCTCGGGCTGCGGGAAGATGTCATATTCCATCTTGCGGCAGTTGACGCAGGTCACGCCCGTGAAGTCCACGAAGAGCGGCATGCCCTCCTCCAGGGCGATTTCGTAGGCGCGGGCGTAATTCTCCTGCCAGGACAGGCCGCCGGCTTTGATGACGCCGCCGTCGGCGCCGATCTGCTCGCTGCCGTACTCCGCCGGGGGCAGGTAAGCTTCGGCCCAGCCGCCCGCGTAGGCCGTTTCGCTGCGATTCCACAATCCCGGCAGCAGGAAGGCGGCCAGCGCCAGGGCCAGCACGCCCGTCGCCACGCGCCCGCCCGTGCGCCGCGGCTTGTCATAGTCGTGGTGCGTGCGGTAGAGGCCGAACATGTAGCCGGCCCACAGCAGGAAGAACACGATCCACAGCCCGACCGCCACCGGCCAGGTGAAGACGCGCGCGTGCAGCGACAGGTCCGTGTTGCTGAAGAATTTGACCGCGGCCACGAGTTCGATGAATCCGGCCGACACCTTGATCGCGTTCATCCAGCCGCCCGCTTGCGGCAGAGTCTTCAGGTAGGACGGAAACAGCGCCAGGAAGAAGAAGGGCAGCGCAAAGACCAGTCCGTAGACCAGCATGCCGCCGATCAGGTAGAGCAGGCCAAGTTGCAGGCCGGTGGCGAAGACCACGCCGACGAAGCCCACGGTGCAGGTGAAGGCCGTGATGCTGAACGCGATGGCCATCAGCACGACCGGCAGGTAGCCGGAGCGCTGGCGGCCGTCCGCCTGCGTCTTCGAAGCGAAGTTCTGCAGGAACTGCGGCGCCTGAATTTCGTAGAAGCCGAGCAGGGACAGGGCCATCCACACGAAGAGCGCGCCGATGCCC
>CAYVPL010000337.1:0-2381 GCA_964453755.1 uncultured Planctomycetales bacterium | reverse complement strand
CCGAGAAGCGCGCGCGCTTCGCCCAGCACCTGCAGCCCGGCCGCCATGCCGGTGCCGCGCGAACCGCCGCCGGAAGTGCGGTTGGCTTTGTCAAAGGAGGCCTTGAAGACCCACTGGCAGGGCAGGCCGGCCACGGCTTCGGCGATGGCCTGCGCGTACTCCAGGGTCTGCGGGCCCTCGACGACGCAGGGGCCGGCGATCAGCAGCGGCAGCTGGCCGGGGCCGACCACGTAGGGGCCGATCTTCACGTGCGCGGACTTCTGCGGTGCCATGGAATGCGTTGTCATGCCGGACCGATGAGCCGCACCTGCCGCTCGCCGAGGATCAATTCTACCGGGGTGGTGCCGGCGTAGTCGCCGTCCACCTGCACCGGCGACGGGGCATCGCCCTGGATGCGCACGCGCGCCACCGGCAGGCGCGTCACGCCGCGCGCGCGCTCGAGCCCGGTCCAGGTGGCGGCGGTGGAGAGGCGCACGGCGTTGGCGAGCGTGAGCTCCGGCAGCAGGAAGAGCTCCCAGCGGCCGTCGTCGAGCGCGCACGGCCCCAGGTTCCACCACTTGGTGCCGTAGAAGGACACGCCGCTGACCACGCCGTAGCCGTGCATGCCGAGATCCTGGCCGTCGGCCAGCACCTGCTGCGGCGGCGCGTCCCAGCGCGTGGCGACGCCGGCCAGCGCGCCGGCGTAGTCGGTGATCTGGATCGGGCCCGAGCGCTGCTCCTGGATGCGGCGCACGATTTCCCCGTCGGGCCCGAAGCCGACGCAGAGCAGCGACCAGCGTTCGATCGGCTCGTCGTCCAGGCCGGTGAGGCGCACGCGCGCGGCGTCGACCGCGAGCACGCGGCCGTTCTCGGCCAGCGCCGCCGCCTCGGCCGGATCGCGCGGCAGGTGCAGATGATGCGCCACCAGGTTCGCGGTGCCGAAGGGCAGCAGGGCGATGGGGGGCAGTTCCACGCCGCAGTTCAGCGCGAAGCCCAGGGTGCCGTCGCCGCCGATCAGCACCAGCCGGTCCGCGGTGCCGGAGCTGGCGCGCAGGAAGTCGAGCGACTCCTCCGCCGTTCCGCCCGGGAACACGTCCAACTCGTGGCCGTTCGCGAGCAGGCGCGCCTCGAGCTCGCGCGCCGCATCGGGTGCGCGGCCTCGACCCGAGACCGGATTGGCGAGAATGGCGAATCGCACGGGAAGGACCGCTCGCGAAAGCGCCATTTTAGCGTCCGCCGTGCGACAATCCGCGCGCCGCAGCCCGAACCGGCTGCGCCGCCGATGACGGAATCCGCTCCCGCCAAGCTTGCGACGCGCTACGAGCCCGCTGCGCTCGAGGCTGCCATGACCCGGCGCTGGGAGGCCAGCGGCCGTTTCACCCCCCCCGCGCAGCCCAGCGGGCCGGCCTTCACGGTCATGATTCCGCCGCCGAACGTGACGGGGGTGCTGCACATGGGCCACGCGCTCAACAACACGCTGCAGGACGTGGTGGTGCGGGCGCGGCGCATGCAGGGCTTCGACACCCTCTGGCTGCCCGGCACCGACCACGCCGGCATCGCCACGCAGGCGGTGGTGGAGAAGAAACTCTTCCTCGAACAGAAGACCACGCGCCAGGCGCTGGGCCGCGAGGCCTTCCTGCAGGAAGTGTGGAAATGGAAGGAGCACCACGGCGACGCCATCCTCGGCCAGCTCCGGCGCCTCGGCAGCTCCTGCGACTGGAGCCGCACCAAGTTCACGATGGACGCCGAGCTCTCGCGCGCGGTGCGCGTGAGTTTCGTGCGCCTGTGGGAGCAAGGGCTGATCTACCGCGGCGCGCGCATCGTCAACTGGGACTGCAAGCTGCAGACCGCGGTCTCGGACGACGAGGTCGAGTACGTGCCGCAGAAGGGCAAGCTGTGGCGCCTGCGCTATCCGGTGCAGGGCCAGCCCGGCCGCTTCGTCACCGTCGCCACCACGCGGCCCGAGACCATGCTCGGCGACACCGGCGTGGCCGTGCATCCGGACGACGCGCGCTACGCCGATCTGCGCGGCGCCAGCCTGGTGCTGCCGCTGGTCGGCCGCGTGATTCCGACGCTGGCCGACGCCACCGTCGAAGCCTCCTTCGGCTCGGGCGCGGTGAAGGTCACGCCCGGCCACGATCCCGCGGACTACGAGCGCGGAGCGCGCTTCCACCTGCCGATCGTGATGATCCTCAACCAGGACGGCACGCTCAACGCCGAAGCCGGGCGCTTCGCCGGCCTCACTCGAGAGAAGGCGCGCGAAACGATCCTGGCCGAGCTGGATGCGCTGGGCCTGCTCGAAGGCGTGGAGGAATTCACGCACAACGTGCCGATCAGCGACCGCAGCAAGACCGCGATCGAGCCGCTCGTGAGCGAGCAGTGGTTCGTGCGCATGAAGGAAT
>CAYVPL010000336.1:0-2392 GCA_964453755.1 uncultured Planctomycetales bacterium | reverse complement strand
GGTGTTGCGCGGATCGAAGCCGCCGTGCAGCACGGCGGCCACCAGCGCCAGGATGCCCGAAGCCACGTGCGCCGTCATCCAGTGGCGCAGGCTGCCCGCTTGCAGCGGCGAGCCGGGGGCGCGGCGCAGCAGATAAGTCAGATTGAGCGCCAGCAAGCCGGCGGCGGCGATGCCCGCAGCCAGGCCGACGCCGCGCGAGGAGCGCAGCAGATCGTGCAGCGGATCGAGCGCGCGCTGCGGCCCCGGCGCGCCGTAATAGCCGCGATGCCATGCGACCCAGGCCAGGGCGGCGAGAGTGACCAGCAGGCCCGCGATCAGGGCCGGCAGCAGTCCGGCGGAGCGAGGAGCGGCCGCGGGCGCGTTGGCGCGGGCGCTGTGGTCGAAGGAAACTCCGGCCGCCTGCAGAAGATCGAAGGGCGGCTTGCCGCCGGCCAGGATGAAGACTTCGTCGTTCGGCAGAGTGACGCTCTCCGCGCCATCGCCGGCCGACAGTTCGATGAATCCTTCCTCGATGCGCCGCACGTTCGTGCTGGTGCGCACCGAGAGGGAGGATCCAGCGGCCGCCTGCGCCAGCCGCGCCTCGTTGCGCGCGCGGATGCGTGAGAACGTGGGCTGGCGGTAGGAAAGAATGACCTGATTGCCCGGTTGCTCGGCCAAGCCGATCGCCGCCTCCACCGCGCTGTCGCCGCCGCCGACGACGAGGATGCGCCGGTCCGTGTAAGACTGCGCGTCGAGCAGCCCGTAACTCACTTTGCTCATTTCCTCGCCCGGCACGCCGAGGCGCACCGGCGTGCCGCGCCGGCCGAGGGCCAGGCAGACGTTGCGCGCCACCACGCGCGTGCCGCCGGTGAACACCTCGATGCGGCCGTCCGCGCGCGGTTGGACGGCGCGCAGCTCCTCGCCGATGCGGATGGGAAGCTCCTGCTCGCGCGCGAACCGCTCCCACAGTTCCAGCAGCTCCTCCTTGGTGTACTCGCTGCGATCGAGGCGCCCGACCAGCGGCAGTTCGACGGGGCTGGTCATCACGAGTTTGCGGCGCGGATACTTCGCCACCGTGCCGCCGGTTTTCTCCTGCTCCAGCACGACGAACCGCAGCCCGCGCCGCTTGGCCTCGAGCGCGCAGGCGAGTCCGGCTGGCCCGGCGCCGACGATGCACAGGTCGAAGACTTCGGCGTGCTCGTCGTGCCCGTGCTCCGCGACTCGGCGCGCCACCTCTCCCGCGACCACGCGGCCATGCTCGATGGCCGTGCGGATCAGGGCGTAGCCGGTGATCTCGCCGGCCAGGAACAGGCCGGGCACGCCGGCGGCCTCGTTGTGCGGACCGAGCACCGGAATGTCGCGGCGCTCGCTGAGATCGCCCAGTGTCAGGGCGATGGCGCCGACGGGGCAGGCTTCGGCGCAGCGGCCGTGGCCGACGCAGCGGGCGCCGTGGAATACCGCCGCTTGGCCGTGCAGCATGCCGAGCACGCCTTCCTCCGGGCAGGTGGCCACGCAGGTGGCGCAGCCGATGCAGTGATTGAGGTCAATGACGGGATGCTGCAGACGCGCGCGGGCGGTGCCGCGGGCCTGCGCGTGCTCGCGCTCGGCGATGCCGGCGGCCAGGAGGCGCGCTTCGTGCCGCCTCCAGGCGGAAACGCCCAGGACCGCAGTCAGCGAGAGGGAGATGAGGAGGAGAATCCAGACCACGGCATCGGGGGCGTGCTCTCGTAGAAAAAGCGCAATTTCGGGCCCCAAGCACTCATTTCGGCGCGCCGGTTCTCCCATTGACGGACGAGAGATAGAATTCCTGCATGGACGCGGTGCGCACGCCCTTGTTCGCGCGAAATCTCGCGCAGACGGAGGAAATGTGCGTCGCGGCCGGCTACGCGCCGCGCTGGGCCGGAATCTGGCGCCGGGCGGTTCTGGCGGGCCTAGAGGCAGAATTGCCGCCGCGTCTGGCCGCAGTTTTGCAGGAGCAGGCCGTCGAGATTTCCTCGCAAGTCGTGGCGCGTTCGGCCGCGGCGGACGGCGCCGAGAAGTGTTTAATACGCTGCGCCGACGGGGAAACGGTGGAAGCGGTGCGCCTGCCGGGAACGGTGAACGGGTCCGCCTGTCTTTCGAGCCAAGTGGGCTGCGCGATGGCCTGCCGCTTCTGCGCCAGCGGCTTGAATGGAGTGCGCCGCAATCTCGCCGCGCACGAACTGCTGGAGCAGGTGGCGCTGCTGCGCCGCAGCGGACCGGTGTCGCGGCTGGTGTTCATGGGCTCGGGCGAGCCGACGCAGAACCTGGACGCGATCGTCCGCGCGCTGGGCGTGCTGAAGGAGGAGGGGGGGATCGGGCCGCGGCACGTGCTGCTGTCCACCGTCGGGCCGGCGGCGGCGATCACCCGCGTCACCGCGACGGGCCTGAAGAT
>CAYVPL010000335.1:0-2433 GCA_964453755.1 uncultured Planctomycetales bacterium | reverse complement strand
CCTGCGCCGAGTCGTATTCGCCGCGCAGCACGTGCACGTCGGCCGCCAGCTTGTAGGCGTTCATCGCGTACGGACCGCCGGCGGAGAGCGCGAAGTTGTTGAGATATTCCAGCGCGCGTTCGCTGTGCGAATTGCGCTCGAGGCTGTCCTGGGGATAGAGGCGGGCCCAGGCGGTGTAGACGATGCCGCGGTAGAACTGCGTCGGGTAGTAAAGCTCGAAACGCAGGGCTTCCTTCTCTTCGTTGTCGTCCGGCAGATTCTCCCAGAAGGCGATCAGGCCGTTCATGGCCTTCATGGCCGCCTTGAAGAAGGGTTCGGCGCCGGCCACCAGGATGGCGCGGCGTTCGTCGCTGACGGTCTCGCTGGCGAAGACTTGGTCGAGGGCCAGGGAGTAGTAGTACGCCGTCAGCCCAACTTGACTTTGCGCCCGTTGCGCCACGGTGGTGCTGCCGTAGGTGTCAAGCAGGCGGCTGTAGGCGGTGCCGGATTCGGCGTAGGCGTCCAGGCGCCGGCTGGGATCCCGCTGCAGGTCGGCCTTGGTGCGCAGCACGTCGCAGAGGGCCAGTTCCAGTTCGGCGCGATCCTCGTCGTTCTTCGCGTTGACGACCTCGCTTTGAATGAGGCGAGCGCCCCAGTCGGGGAGGCCGATGTCGCGCGCGATGGCGCGCGCCGCCTGCGCAGCGTCTTGGATGCGGCGCGAAGCTTCGGGTTCCTGGGCGGACGCCAGCGAGAAGAGGATGAGCGCTGCCGAGACGACCGGCATGTCGAATTCCTGGTGTGGACGCGGTTTGCGGGACGTGAAAAGGAAAGCGGCCGGGAGCTTGAAGCCCCCGGCCGCGGGTCCGGGCCTAGAAGCCGCCCGGCAGCGGCTCCGGCTCCGACTCTCGGGGCAGAATGATCCGCGCCGTGAGCAGGATGATCAGTTTCCGGTAGGACTCGAAGGTGCCCTTGCGCGAGAAGAAGAAAGACAGCACCGGAATCCGGTCCAGGTAAGGCACGCCCGACTGCAGTTCCTGCTGCTCTGCGAGCGTCATGCCGCCGAGCAGAAGGGTGCCGCCGTCCGGCACGAAGGCGCGCGTGCGGATCTTCTGCAGTTCCAGCTCCGGCAGCATCAGCGTCACCGGCGAGCCGGTGCCGAGCGAAGTCTGGAAGGTGGGGATCGGCCGCAGCAGGGTCGCGACGGTGGGGCGGACGTCCACCCACACGAAGCGGCGGTCCGCGGTGACCACCGGGCGCACGTCGAGGTACACGCCGTCGTTGGCGACGCGCACGATCGGGTCGGCGATGGCGGCTGCCGAGGCGATTTCGACGTCGAAGTCCGCGACGTAGGAAACCTGGTTGGCCACCACGAGATTGGCGCGCGCGGTGTTGTACACCATGAGCTTCGGCGCGATCACCAACTCGCTGCGCTTGGACTTCTGCACGGCTCGCAGCACCATCTCGACCTGCGCGTCGTCCAGCCAGGTGTACTGGAGGGACAGACCGCCCGAGTTGGTCAGGACCGAGTCGCTGCCCAGCGCGGTGTCGTAGAGGTTTTCGGTGCGGCCCGCGACGTTGACGTTGTCGTCGGCCTCGCGGAAGTTGAAGCCGGTGTCGTTGTCCGAGCCGATCGCGCCCGGATCGCCGGGCGAGCCGAAGTCGGAGCCGAAGTCGTCGAAGACGTCGTTCGTGCCTTGGCCCGGGACGCCCACCGTGGAGTCGTCGCCGAGGCCGCGCCAGTCCACCCCGATGTCCTCGAGGAAGGAGTCTTCGACGCGCAGGAAGCGCACCGTGATCTCGACCATGATGTTGGCCGGGCGGCGCAGGTCTTCCAGCAACTTCGACACCTTGGTCAGCACTTCGCGGCGGTGGCGCACCACCAGCGTGCCGTTCTCGATCGAGACGTTGTGCTTCTCGCCGTCCCACGAGTCCGGCTCGATGACGGACTGGATCGTCTCGACCAGTTCGTCTTCGGTCAGAATGTTGGCCTCGACTTCCGGCAACTCTTCCTCCTCCGACTCGATGCCGCCCGAGGGGGAGAGGTTGATTTCCGGCAGGAGGAAATCGCTGATCGGGCGCACGATGTCGCGCACCTCGTACTGCAGCGTCAGGACGTCGGTGTCGGCCTCGGCCTCGGTGACGACGTGGACGGCGCCGTAGCGCACCACGAAGCGCACCTGGCCCTGCATCATGTCTTCCATGATGCGCAGCAGGTCGGAGATCGGCCGCGCGTCCTTGAAGGTCAGGCGGATGGTCTTCGTTTCCTCGTCGATCTCCTCGCGCACCGCGCGCGAGACGATGAAGTTGACGCCCGTCAGCGAGGACAGGTTCTGCGCGATGTCCTCGATCGCCTGATCCTCGAAGCGCGCGATCATGCGCGTCGAGTTCAGCGAGGCCATGATCGCGTCGCGCACCGGATCGGCTTCCTCGGCGGTGGCCAAGGAGTCGAGGGGC
>CAYVPL010000334.1:0-2439 GCA_964453755.1 uncultured Planctomycetales bacterium | reverse complement strand
CCGCGAAGGGCAGGAAGGAATCGGCGTGGCCGTCGCCGTCGCGGTCCTCGCAGATGAGGATGCGGTCGCGGCCTTGGCCGTCGGCGGAGAGATCGTTGGGATAGTCCACCGACTCCGACACCCAGAGGCGGCCGCGCTCGTCGAAGCAGAAGGCGATGGGATTGACCAGATCGGGCTCGGCGGCGAAGAGTTCGACGCGCAGGCCGGCGGCCGGCTGCAGGTGGCGCTGCGCGGCGGCCGGCGGCAGCGGGAATTGATAGCCCGGCGCCGGATCGCGCTTCTCGTAGTTGGGCACGGTCGGGCGCGCTTCGTACGCGAGCTCGGGCAATGTGAACGCGGCGGTACGGGCGGCGGCGGCGTCCCCGGCGGCCCAGCGCAGGCCGCGCGCCACGAGGTCCACGAAGCCGGGTTGCGTCCAGGTGCGCGCGTCGTGGCCCCACGCGGTGTAGAAGACGCGGCCGGCGCCTTCGTTGCGCACCCAGGTCCATGGTTCGTCCGCGCGCATCGTCAGAACGGTGCGGCCTTGCGTGGCATGATCGCGGTGGACGTAGGTCTCGTCCCAGCTCGTGAAGGGCTGCCAGCCGGCGAGCAGCGGATGCTCCGGCGCGACGATGCGATCCGTGAAGACTTCGCCGCCGTGACGGTCGAAGCGCGCCCCCACCAGGCGGGTCCATTCAGACGATTCCGGAAAGCAGGCGGAGGCGCAGTGCAGGGCCACGAGGCCGCGCCCCTGCTCGGCGACGAAGGAAGTCAGGGCGGCCGCGAACGCCGGCGGCATGGAAGCATGATCCGGGAAGTTGGCGTAGACCGCGACGGCGTCGTAGCGCGCGAGCACTTCCGGCGTCACGGCGAGCAGATCGTCCTCGTAGTCCACCGCGATGCCGCGGCGCGCCAGGCTGCCGTAGATCTCCTGCAGGCGCGCCGCCGGCTCGTGGTGGCCGCGGTCGCCGAGGAAGAGCACCTGCAGGCGCGCGTTCGCGTCTTGCTGGATGGCGCAAAGGAGCAGCGCGGCCGTGAGCATCGGGGAGATAATGTACGCGCATGAAGTTCGGCATGGGCATGCTTCTGTGGGCCGACGACGTGGCCGAGGAATCCTGGATGCCGCTGTTCGCGCGGCTCAAGGGCATGGGCTTCGACTTCGTCGAGGTGCCGATCTTCAACGTGGAGCCGGCGCGCTACCGGCGGCTGGGCGCGCGGCTGCGGGAATTGGGACTGGAGACCACGGCGATGACCGCGCTCTCCGCCGAGAAGGATCTGATCGGCGCCAGCCCGGCCGCCCGCCGCGCCGGGCTCGATCACTTGCGCGCCGTGACGGACTGCGCGCGGGAATTAGGCAGCCCCGTGGTGGGCGGGCCGATCTATCAGGCGCTCGGCGTGTTCAGCGGCGCGCCGCCCACCGCGGCCGAGCGCGCGCACGCGGTCGAGGGCTTGCGCGCCGCGGCCGAGCACGCCGGTCCGGCCGGCGTGACGCTCGCGCTCGAGGCGCTGAACCGTTTCGAGGTGCATCTGGTCAACTGCGCGGCCGACGCGGCGGCGCTCGTGCGGGAAGTGGGACGTCCCGCGCTGCGCCTGACTTACGACACCTTCCACGCGCACATCGAGGAAAAGGATCCGGCGGCGGCGATCCGCGCCTGCGGCGATCTGCTCGCGCACGTGCAGGCCTCCGAATGCGACCGCAGCACGCCCGGCGCCGGGCAGGTGAATTGGGCGGCCAACCTGCGGGCGCTGCGGGCGTCCGGCTACAGCGGCCGCATCGCCATCGAGGCCTTCGGCCAAAAACTGCCGGCCCTCGCCGCGGCGACGCGCATCTGGCGGCGGATGTTCCGGGACGAGGAAACGCTGGCCGCCGAAGGCCTCGCATTCCTGCAGCGGGAATGGGAAGCGTCGGCCTGATTGCTACGGCGCAGGCGTATGGTAATGCCCCCGCACCATGCGCAAGCAGCCCCCGTTCCGCATCGCGATCGCCGGACTTGGATTCGGCGCTGAGTTCATTCCCATCTATCAGCGGCATCCGCTCGCCGAGCTGACGGCGATCTGCCAGCGCACGAAGTCCAAGCTGGACGCGGTCGGCGACGCCTTCAAGATCGCGAAGCGCTACGCGGACTACGAGGATTTGCTCGCGGATCCGGACGTGGACGTGATCCACATCAACACGCCCATCCCGGACCACGCGCGCCAGTCCATCCGCGCGCTCGAGGCCGGCAAGCACGTCGCCTGCACGGTGCCGATGGCCACCAGCGCCGACGACTGCCGCAAGATCGTGGAATTGTCAGAGAAGACCGGCCTCAAGTACATGATGATGGAGACGGTCGTCTACAGCCGCGAATTCCTGTTCATGCAGGACATGCACCGCCGCGGCGAGCTGGGCCGCCTGCAGTTCATCCAGGCCTCGCACCAGCAGGACATGGACGGCTGGCCCAACTACTGGCCCGGCCTGCC
>CAYVPL010000333.1:0-2444 GCA_964453755.1 uncultured Planctomycetales bacterium | reverse complement strand
CGCGCAGCAGCGCCAGCAGCAGGTGCTCGGTGCCGATGTAGTTGTGATTGAGGGTCGTGGCCTCTTCGAGCGCCAGCTCCACGACCTTCTTCGCGCGCGGCGTGAAGGGAATCTGCACCGAAGGCTCGGCGGCCGGGCCCGGCTTGACGATTTTCTCGACCTCGCGGCGCAGCCGGTCGAGGTCGATCTGCATGGATTTCAACACGTTCGCGGCGACGCCTTGGCCCTCGAGCACCAGGCCCAGCAGGATGTGCTCGGTGCCGATGTACTCGTGGTGCAGCCGCTGCGCCTCGCGGCGCGCGAGACTCATGACTTTCCGGGCGCGTTCAGTGAACTTGTCGAACATGGTTCTGGAGCCTTCCTAGCGGGTAACGGCAGTTCCGGTATCGGCAGGTCGCGGCTCTGGGCTTGACTAGTCCAGAGCGTCCTCCTTTTCCAGCGAGGCCTCCAGGGCGCGCACCTGGTCGCGCAGCCGGGCGGCCGCCTCGTAGTCTTCGCGGGCCACGGCCTCGCGCATTTCACCCACCAGGCGGTCCAGCGCGCTCTCCTCGCGGAGGTCGCAGTGCCGGGACTGGCCTTGCAGGCGTTCCAGGAGATCTTCGACGACGTCGCCGAAGACCTCGTAGTCGCGCGGGCAGCCGAAGCGATTCGTCTGCCGCAGATCGCGCAGCGTCCACCCGCAGTGCGGGCAGGCGAGATTCTCTTCCGCGCCCGCCGCCGCCGGCTTCGCGCCTTTGGCCGCCGCGCCCGGCAGCAGGCCTTTCGCCAACATTTGAATCACCGCTGAGAAGCCCTGCCCGTGCGGCAGGCCGATGCCCGCCGCGCGCGCGCAAGCCTGACAGAGATGCGAAGCCTGCGCCGCCGGAGTGGACGCCGTCCATTTGACGTCCAGCAGCCGAACCGCAGCTTCCTTCTGGTGGCAGCGCTCGCAGAGCATGGCGCTATCTTCTAGTCTCCTGATCGGCTGTGGCAACCTCTTACTGCAGTTCCTGGGCGCGAGCGCCGAGCACTTCGCCGCAAATTTGCTGGAACATCAGGGCGCGGTCGCGAAAGTTGCGGAATTCGTCGAATGAGGCGAAAGAGGGCGAAAACAGCAGCACCTCGCCCGGCGCCAGCCCGGCCGCCGCGGCGCGCATCGCCGGCGCGGCCTGCGCGTGGAATTCGTGAGGAATCCCGGCGGCGCTCAACGCGGCCGCCAGGCGCCGGCCGCCCTCGCCGAAGGCGACGATGCGCCCGGCGCGGCGGCAGGCGGCCGCCAGGCCGTCCAAGGGCAGGCCCTTGTCCTTGCCGCCGACGAGAAGAACGACGCGCTCGCTGGAATGTTGGAGGGCCGCCTCAGTCGGCTCGGGATGGGTGGCCACCCCGTTGTCCACCACCCGGAACGGGGCGGCCACCGGCAGGCTCTGCATGCGATGGGGCAGGCCGGTGAAACTGCGCAGAGCGCCCCGCAGGGCGGCGCGCGGCAAGCCCAGCGCCAGGGCGCCGGCCACCGCCGCCAAGAGCGAGGGGAGGCGATAGGGCTCGCTGAAAGGCAGATCCGCGCGGCTGAGCCCCCATTCCTTCAGCAGCGCGGCATCGAGGCGGCGGACCTCGCCGCGCGCCGCGGCGGCCCACAACTCGGATTCCGGATCGCCGGCGGGAACCAAAGCCAGGCCGGAGGCGTCCTGGAATTCGAGCAGCCGCCGCTTGGCGGCGGCGTAGGCTTCGCGCGTGCCGTGCCGATCGAGGTGATCGGAGCGCAGGCAAGTCAGCGCGGCGACCTGCGGCCAGCCGCGCGGCGCATCGAGGACCTCGGTCTGGAAGGAGGAGAGTTCCACCACCAGCCGGTCGCTCGGTCCCAGGCCGCCCACGCTCTGCAGCAGCGAGCCGCCGAGGTTTCCGGCCAGCACCGTGCGTCCCGGCAATTGTGAGAGAAGGTGCGCAGCCAGCGCCGCGCAGGTGGATTTGCCGTGCGTGCCGGTGACGGCGAAGCTCGGCACGCCGGCGGCGGCGTGCAGCGCCAGGTTGACGTCGGTCGTGAGCGCGGCGCCGTGCCGGCGCGCGATGTCCAGCCAGGGCGAGTTCGGCGGCACCGCCGGATTGACCACCACCGTCTGGGCGCGCGCGAAACTTTCCTCGCGGTGGCCGCCGAGTTCCCAGGCCACGTCCACGTCCGCCAATTCGGCGCGCGCCTCGGCCAATTTTTCGGCTGGGCGCAGGTCGGTCACGGTGACGAGGGCGCCGCGCGCGGCCAGGGCCCGCGCCACGCCGCTGCCGCCGCCGAAACTGCCCAGGCCCATCACGAGCACGGGGCGGCCGCGGAGCTGATCCGGATGCGGGTTCACCGGGGAGGGGAGGGGATCCGGGGAATGGCGGAGAGAGAGGGATTCGAACCCTCGGAACCAGTTTCCCGGCTCAACAGCTTAGCAAGCTGCCGCATTCGGCCACTCTGCCATCTCTCCCTA
>CAYVPL010000332.1:0-2497 GCA_964453755.1 uncultured Planctomycetales bacterium | reverse complement strand
CGTCGCCTTCGAAGCTGGTCGCGGCCGGCGCTGCGGCAGCCCCTTCCGGCGCGGCCGGCGTCGCCGCCGCGCGCCCGCCGGCGGTGGCGCGCGCCAGGAACAGCAGCGCGAAGCAGGTATTCGGCTGATTCGACACCCAGTTGCCGGTGTGCTCCTGGCTCTCGACCAGGAACTTCGCGCCCTCGGCGTACCAGTTGCGCCCGCCCAACTGCTCGCGCCCGGTCATCGTGCAGGCGCGCTCGAGCGCGTAGAGGTAGTAGTGCAGATAGTGGTCTTCGTCGATCCACTTGCTGGCCGCGAGATCGCGCATCGGATTGTGCTCGACCGAATAATTCGTCTCCAGCCACGCGAGACCCTGCCCGCGCGCGCGCAGCATCTCCGGCGGGAAAGGTTTCATGCGCCGCTCGGCCATCGCCAGCACCGCCACAGCCGAGGCCGTCATGCTCCCGGTCGGATTGCGCTCCAACGGCTGATAGGCGAAGCCGAAAGGCGCGTCGGCGCCGGAGCCGGTGGCGGGGGCGCGCCGGTCGGATCCGCGCTCGCGGCAGGCCAGCGCGTACTCCGCGATGCCCTCCCAAGTCTTGGGCGCCACCTTCACGCCCGCCTCGCCGGCGGCGAAGAGCGCCAGGGCGGCAAATCCTGTGTTTGACAAATCGGTGGCGCCATCCGGATAGGCGTAGCCGGCCACCTCCCAATCGGACAGCGTTCCCGCGCACTCCTCGAGCCAGGCGCGATCTTCCGGGTCGCCGCGGCCCAGGATGGCCAGGATCAGGCAGGACATCGAGTACGTGCGCGTGGTCTCGCGGCTGCGCAGAAACAGGAAGGCGCGCTCGATCGCAGGATGATGCTTCGGTACGCCGGACTTCATCAGGGTGTAGGCCGCCAGCGCAGTCATGCCGGTGCCGAAGTCTTCCAGGCTGGTGCGCCAGGAGCCGTCCAACTCCTGGGACTTCAGCAGGGACGCGACGCCCAGATCGATCGCGCGATTGATGCGCCCCTGCAGTTCCGCGTCCACGCCCGGCGGCAGCGCCTGTGGCGCCAGGGCGAGCGCAAGGGCGGCCAGATGCGCCACGCGCCTACTGCGCGAGGCTGCGGAACTCCGCGGGATCCACGCCGAGGGCGGCGCGCAGCAGCGTGTCGAGCGTCGCGTCGTCAGGCACCAGCAGCTGCAGCGTCAGACTCTCGTGGGTGTGAGAGTCGCCGGGCGCCAGCGCCAGCGCGCGCGAGGATGTTTCCAACTCGTAGAAGAGATCGGGGCCGCCGTTGTTGTAGACGTTGGACACGTCGCCGTAGTAGGGGTCCGGCAGTTCGAGGCCCCAGTGCTCGCTCAGGTACGGCGCGTTGGCGTCGATCGGGCCGAATTTGACGATCGTCAGAATGCGCGTGTCCGGGTCCCAGGACCCGAGGCGGTCCACCGCGCGGTTGCGCAGCACGCCCATCTTGCCGACTTCAGCCGAATCGGCGCGCAGGATCGCGAAGTTGGAGCCCATCTTGAAGCGCTCCGGCGGCACCTGCCCGAAGTAGTCGGCGCGCACCGCGGGCCCGCCGTCGGGATCGGGCTTCGGGCCGAAGGGCGCGATGGCCCAGGCGCGCGGGCCGGGCGCGAACATGCCGACGTTCCAGATGCAGGGCAGGCCGCCTTCCTTGGTCCAGGCTTCCTCGCCGGCGTTGGTGAGAGTGGTGCGCGACTGAAAGCCGGTCCAGGACAGGTTCAGGCCGGACGCGCTGCCGCCCAGAGCCGCGGCGACCTTGGCCGGCGCCGGCGCCGTGATTTCGCGGCGCACCTTCATGCGCATCACGGTCCCTTGCAGGTTCATGAGAGTGACGAGGCGCTCCAGCGTGACCGCGGCTTCCTCTTGTTTGACAATTTCGAAGGGCCCGAGGTTGAGCCCGGCCGGCACGTGCCAGTTGTCGCGGGTGTGCTCCTGGCCGCGGTCGAAGAAGAAGGAGTAGGGGCCGCTCTCGGGGCCGACCCAGAAGCGCTCGATGCCGCCGTAGTTGGCGAAGGCGCCGTTGAGGTCCGGCTGGCTGACCATCGCGCGGTTGACGAATCCGAGGCTGGCGCCGCCGGAGCCGACCGAGCTGGTCATCACGCGGCCCTGGAGCGCCGGGCACACGACGAAGCTGCCCGTGCCGCTGGCGATCTCCACGGTGGGCGTGTGCGCGGCCAGGAAATCGGCGTCGCCGCGGTAGTTGTTGGAGGCGGAGGAGCAGGCGGCCAAGGCGGGGAGCAGGGTCAGGAGGAAAGGGGAGAGCCTCATGACGGGCGATTCTAGGATCGCCCGCTGCGGGTGCGGGAAAGCCGGTTAGATTGGCGGATCGGCGGTGTCCTTCCGGTCATGAGCTCGAATCCCGAACCGACTGGCGATGCCGACCTCTTCCAGCAGGCGCGCTGGGTGCAGGGATTGGCCTTCGCCATCCTGCGCGACCGCCAGCTGGCGGAGGACGTGAGCCAGGAAGTGCTGCTGAAGGCGCTGAACGGCGAGCCGAGGCAGGG
>CAYVPL010000331.1:0-2529 GCA_964453755.1 uncultured Planctomycetales bacterium | reverse complement strand
TCACGCCCGGACCGGTCGGGCGCAGGGCCGCGCTCTCGGCGGCGCTCATCCAGACGTAGTCGCGGCTGAAGGATCCGAAGTACTCTTCTGGCGCGCCCGCGGCGGCGTCCTCCAGCCGGCGATGCAGGATTTCGAAGGCGAGGCCGTCGAGCGGGAAGGCGTCGGCGTCGCGCGGCTCCCGGGGCAGGGGACCTGGGCGCTCCGCAGGGTTGGGGGGGGGAAGATCAGCTGCCAACTCGTCCCACCGCAGCAGCGCGGCATCCAGCGCCGCCGCGATCGTCGCGGCGTCCAGTCCGTCGCAGGCGCCGAGCCGGCGGCCATCCGGAGTGGCCAGCAGAATGCCCGGCTGCAACGGCGACTCGCCCGCCACTTGCCGCAGCCACGCGGCGGACGGCCCGTCGCGCCGCAGGATCTCTGACAAATCGTCGGCCACGAGGACGAAGGAGCGCAGCGGCGCCGCCAGATCCGGCGCCTTCCATTGCTCGCGCACGGTCAGCGCGCGCGCCGGCGCGGCGGCGAAGGGATGGCCCTCCTCCAGCCACAGCAGCAGCGGACGGCGTTCCTGCCAGGCTTGGGCGGCGCCTTGCGCGAGTTCCGATTGCCAGGGCCGGAGTTGCCCGGGCAGTTCCGATCCGGAGGCCGCGTGCGCCGTCCACCACTTGCCCAGATCCGGGCGCGCGAGCGCCGGCTGAAAGGCCGGCACCGGCTCGCTCTGCGCCACGAAGGACCACAGCAGGATCGCGCCGAGGAGCGAACTCATGAGCAGGAAAGGTTAACCCGCAACGCCGGCCGCCGCCTGCAAAGTCCGGCGGACGAAAACCGGCACCAGTTCGCGGCGGTACTCGTGATCGCCGGGCACGTTCGGCATGGGAATGCACTGTTTGTGCGCCTGGCGGGCCACTTCCGCCGCCGCCTCGTCGAAGGCCGGCGTGCCCGGGCGCGTGCCGATCAGCGCCTCGAGGTGGCGTAGGCGCCACGGCCGCGCTTGGAGGGCCACCGTCGCCAGCGCGGCGCTCGTCACGACGCCGGCGGCGCCGACGTCGAGGCGCACCGCCACCCCGAAGAGCGGGAAATCGATCGAGCCGCGATCGCGCAGCTTGCCGTAAGCGCCGCGATGGCCGGGCGTCGGCGGCACGCGGATCTCGACCAGCAGGTCCTGCCGGCTCACGCGCTTGTTCCAGATGCCGTCGGGTTGCCACAGATCGTCCACCTTGAAGGTCTGCGGGCCGGCGGCGCCGCGGAAGACCAGTTCGGTGTCGAGCGTCATCAGCGCGGGCGCGGTGTCGTTGCTGGCCGCGGCCACGCAGCGGCTGCCTCCTTTGACGACGTGGCACTCGGTGCCGTCCTTCTTCATGCAGTAGCCCAGCGATTGCCGCCAGAAGTGCGTCTGGTTGTACCACTGGCAGCGCGTGTCGAGCATCACGTTGCCGCCCAGCGTGCCCATGTTGCGCAGTTGCGGGCCGCTGACCAGGCCGGCGGCCTGCGCCAGCGCCGGCGCGCGCGCGATCACTTCCGGATCGGCGGCGACTTCGGACAAACTCGTCATCGCGCCGATGCGCAGGCCGCCGTCGGCCTCGACGCGGATGCCGCGCAGTTCCGCCACTTGCCGCAAGGACACCACGAGTTCGGGCGTGAAGAGCCCGTGCTTCATGTTCGGCACCAGATCGGTGCCGCCGGCCACGTACATCGCCTGCCCCGGCGCGCGCGCCGCCACCAGGCCGACCGCCTCTTCGACGGAGGCCGGCTCGGCGAAGTCAAACTGAGGCAGTCGCAGCACGGAGGCCTCGCAGGATTTTCGCGGGGGTGATGGGCAGGTCGCGCACGCGCACGCCGACGGCGTCGAACACGGCGTTGGCGATGGCGGGGATGGAGGAATGCAGCGGGCCTTCGCCCGCTTCCTTGGCGCCGTAGGGGCCTTCCGGATCCACCGATTCGACGATGAAGGCCTCGAAATCGGCGACGTCCATGGAAGTGGGAATGCGGTAGTCGAGCAACGAAGGCCCGCGGTGCAGATGGAAGCGGTTCAGATCGTGCACTTCCATCACGGCCTCCGCCGCGCCCATGTAGGTGGAGCCCTCGACCTGCCCGGCCACCAGCATCGGGTTGAGGGCGCGGCCGCAATCGTGCGCGCACCAGATCTTCGCCACCTCGACGCGGCCGGTCTCTTCGTCCACGGCCACCTCGGCGACGTGCGCGGTGAAGGAATAGGCCGGCGACGCGCCGATGGTGCCGCCGCGGTAATCCCCGCCGAGTTTCGGCGTGTTGTAAGAACCGGTGGCGCCGAGCGTGTCGAACTTGGCCTCGGCCAGATGGAAGGCGGCGCGGCTGCTCATCGTGCGCGCGCGGTCTTCCTCGTCGTAGACGGAGCCGCCGACCAGGCGCACGCGCTCCGCGGGCACGCCCCAGTGCGCGGCCACGGCCTCGACGATTTGCCGGCGCAACTTGCGCGCGCCGTCAATGCAGGCGTTGCCCACCATGAAGGTGACGCGGCTGCTGTAGGCGCCGAGGTCCACCGGGCAGAGGTCGGTG
>CAYVPL010000330.1:0-2530 GCA_964453755.1 uncultured Planctomycetales bacterium | reverse complement strand
TGGGAGTACAGTGATGGAGACCACTTGAACCTATCGACGGACAGAGCACCGCGCTCAGATCGGGGGGCTGTCCAGCGCTCTTCAACGGGCTCCGGAATCAAGTTGGCTAGCACAATCTCACGTGCTGCTGCAGGTCTGATACGGAAGAGCTCTAGGATGGCGACGCTATCGAGCACAACATGTTGCAGCGCCTCATCAACCCGTGCCTTAGGACCATCCGGCCATGGACCACGCATCACCCCGGTTCCACCGAAGACGGAATAACGGCGATGATGCGCGGGTGCAACGTCCCGTTTGTCTGGGAGCGCTTCACGACGAGCAGAGGCCATCAGGGCGATCTCGACGACGTCATCTGGACGCTCGTGCGCCGCTGCGAGGACGCAAGTGTAGAATCGCTCTCGGTCGCTTCGCCAGTTCGAGCCAGCGTAGGTACCTCGGGTTTCAAGCGCGTAACGCCCAAGCAATATCGCAAGCTCTGCTACCTCGTTTCTTCCGATGCGGCCTTTGGGCGCAAACGACAACCACATCTCGACGATACGAGCGATTTCACTTGCTGCGATGGACAGAACGTCGGTGCGGTGTTCGTGCAGGAACGCCAGCACGTCCAACCAGAGCGGCCAATGAGGGATGCGGTAGGTGGCTCGCGCGGTGCTCGGGTCCACCGCAAACGAAATGGCTGCTGCGACCATCCGATCGTTTGGCACCGTCGCGAACGACATGAACCGAACGAGCAGCCGACGAAGCAATCGTCCCTTGTCGCTCAGTAGCTCTGGAAGTACAGCATCGAGCAGCCTCCGCGAGTTCATCGCGAATACAGGAGCTTCCAGTAGCACGTCTTGCAGCAAGAGCGCCTCGCCATGTCGGAACGACGTGAGCGCAGTCCGCCACTCGTCTATCTCGCCTGCGTGCTCGAGCAAGTAGATACCGAACAGCCGAAGCGCCCGATGCCACAGCGGCGAATCTTGTCGCTGCTTAAAGAAACCAGACAGATCCTGCCGATGGTTGATGAGGATTCGAAGGCGAGCCCAGTCACCATAGAGATCGTGCGCAAAAGCCACTCGGTCACCAGGAACAAGAATACACAGCTGGTCCGCTCTAAGCGACGCAACAGGAGCAACCCCGCTGTCCCCGAAGGCATCAACCGGGATAGATGCATGCAGTTCATCTGCTTGGCGCTGCGCCAGCTCTCGCGCAAATCGACCGCGCGATACACGGTCGATACCGCGATCGATTTCCGCGCCCCAGAACCATTCCGCCACGCTGGACTCACCGACCCAGCTTGCTGCATCAATGCTTGTCCCCCGTTGGATGTGTCGGGCGACCAAATCCAGCAACTTGAGGTTCGTCAGCAGCTTTCCGACTTTGGGATCGAGGAGCAGGCGCTTCAACGCAGGGAACGCGGTACCTACAGGTGCCAGCTGTTCGACTGCTAGCGGAGCGAGCGGCAGTTCCATCCATGCTGCATCAAGGTTCCCCGAACGCTGGAGGGATTCTAGAACCCGATGCCACTCCTGCGACTGACAAAGAAGCACAATCCGCCACTGGGTTGCCGGGGAATGCTGCCGCGCCATCCGGAGGAGTGCCACTGCATTTCGGAAGGCACTGTCGGAGTACATGCGGTCCAGACCGTCAAGCACGAGAACTGGCTTCGCAAAGACGCATGACGCAAGTAGTTCGTCCAGCGGGTGCTGAATACGGAGCGATGACTCGAAATTCCCAATGTCCGCACAGTCGAGAGATCGGGCATCAATCCACAGCGTTCGGCGGTCGTGCCGTGTTCGGAGGTCGAAAAGAGCCTTCCCGAGAGCCGACTTTCCGGTCCCAGACGAACCGATGAGGCCAATCAAGTCGTGCCCGTCGATTGCGTCGTCGAGTGCACCAATGTCGCGAGCGCGGGCAAGACGCACTTGCCCCGCGATTGCATCAGGAATCAGATCAGCGTCGCGCTTAGATCGCGAATCAAGAGCAACCCAATCCGCCGTGTAGCTGGGGAAGTCTGCCAGAGCTATGCTGTCGCGTAGCCACTCAATGAGCTGTTTTCGAGTAAGACTTCCCGCCTTTGGCCGTAGCTCGTCAGCGATGCTACGCAGCCTGTCCCACAAGCGGTCTCTGTCATGTTCTGAGTGGCTGCGAACCGCCAGTTTACATAGAGCCAGTGAACGCTTACCCGACTCAGAGATGGCCTCATCGAAGTCATGCTGTAGAAAGCGAAGTCGTCGAAGAAGGCGGACGGTGTCGACATCCGATTGATGAGCCAACGTACTCGGGCATTCAAAGCTGGCACTGAGTTGGCGTTCTTCCTCGTTCGCCCATCCAAGCCGCTGCAACCTATCTGACAACAAAGCGGGGTCCGCCAATCGGGCCTTGGAAATGAGCCCTGAAACCGATGCAGCTGCGGCAGTCGACAGGGGCCCCGTAACCAGTCCTAGGAAATCCTCAGTGCGATGAAACACCGAGGAGCCGATGTGAAGCCACTGCTCCCAAACGTCTGTCACGAAGTCCGATGGTGCGGAGGTGGCCGTAAACTGCG
>CAYVPL010000329.1:0-2550 GCA_964453755.1 uncultured Planctomycetales bacterium | reverse complement strand
GTTCACAGTCTCCAGGGTGTCCGTTCAGCTCTAGGGACTCAAGTATATAAGTCCCTTTGAAATGGGGGGCCTCCGCCGACTACCATGCGGCGAGACTTGGCAGCACCCCGCACGAAATCCGGCCGCCGGGGCTCCTCCCGCGGCGCCGCCGAGCAGGCGAGCTTCATCGGCGCGGGCCTGCACACGGCGTTGGCCTGGCTCGGCGGCGGTTTGATGGCCGCGTGGGCCGGACTGAAGTGGCTGGGCCGCTGGGCGTGGGTGGCCATCGAGGGCAAGCGCGGACGCGCGCCCGTCGGCTTGTTCCTGGCTGCGGGCTCCCTGTTCACGCTGATCGCGCTGATGGATTTCGAGCAGGGCAGCGGCAACGTCTGCGGCATCGTCGGCCGCAACGTCGCGGAATGGATGCTGGTGTTCTTCGGCCTCGGCGCCTTCGTGCTGCCGGCCTTCGGCGCCTTCTGGGGCCTGGCGCGCATCTTCCGTCAGGAAGGCAGCGGCAAGGCGGTGCCGAAACTCGTGGGCACCGTGATTCTCGCGGTGACCACCGCGCTGAACGCGCGCGCGCTGGGCGATCCCTTTCCTTCGAACAGTTTTCCCGAAGGGCATGGCGGGGTGATCGGCCGCGGCATCTATCCCACTTTGCTCGACGGTCTCGGTCCGGTGGGCGTGGCGCTCCTGTTGGGACTGCTGACGATGGTCAGTCTGGTGCTGGCAACGGAGTGGGCCTTCGTGCCGCTGGTGCGCGACCTGCTGAAGCGCGGCGCCGACAGCATGCGCCAGCCGGATCTGCCCTTCGCGCCCGGCGCGAAGGAAGGCGCGCAGTCGCTGCGCGCGGAGGCTTCGGCGGGCAAGCAGACGACCGCGGGCCTGCTGGCGCGATCTATGGCCGGCTTGCGCGGCTTCTTCGCGCCTTACGCCAAGGAGGATGGAGCGGCGGCGGTGACGAGCGCGCCGGAACCGAAGCCTTTGCGCATGTCCATCCACGGCCAGGAAGTCGCGGACGAGTCCGCGGCGTCCGAGACGGCCGTCGCGCCCGCGGCGGCGCCGGCGCGCAAGCCTGCGGCGGCCAAGCCGATGCCGGTGGTGGTTGTCAAAGATGCGGACGATGAGCCCGCCGACTTGCTGGATCTGCCCGGCATCGCGCCCGGCCCCGAAATCCGCACCGCGCGGATGGAGACGGAAGAGGCCGGCGCCAAGCGCCGTCCGCGCCGCAAGCCGCGCCTCGATTCGCTGCCGCCGGTGACGATTCTGGGCTCCGGCGAGAAGCGCCCGGTCGCCGATCAGCGCGAGGAAGTCGGCAAACTCGGCGCCAAGCTGCAGTCGGTGTTCCAGGCCTTCGGCATCGAGGGCTCGGTGATCGGCGCCGAGCGCGGGCCGACTCTGACGATGTTCGAGGTGCAGTTGGGCACCGGCGTGTCCGTGAAGAAACTGAAGTCCCAGCTCGACGACCTCGGCGTGGCGCTCGGCACGCACGGCGTGCGCATCGTGCACCCGCTGGCCGGCCGCAGCACCGTCGGCGTCGAGGTGCCGAACCTCAAGCGCGACGGCGTGCGCCTGCGCGACGTCTTCGAGGAGGCCAAGCTCGAGTGGGAGAGCAACAAGCTGCCGATGGTGGTCGGCCGCGACACGCTGGGCAAGCCGACCGTCGAAGATCTGGCCGAGATGCCGCACATGCTGATCGCCGGCGCCACCGGCTCGGGCAAGTCGGTGTGCCTGAACTCGATTCTCGTCACCATGCTGCTGACGCGCACCCCGGACCAGATCCGCATGGTGCTGATCGACCCGAAGCAGGTCGAGTTGCAGGTCTACTCCGACATCCCGCACCTGCTGTGCCCGGTGGTGAAGGACATGAAGCGCTCGCCCTTCGTGCTGGAGTGGGCGGTGAAGCAGATGGAGGACCGCCTGCACGTCTTCAAGCTGGCCGGCGTGCGCAAGATTTCCGAGTACAACGACCTGGGCGTGGCCGGCCTGCAGCAGGCGCTCGGCGAAGAGTACGACGCCGAAGAGTTCCCGGAAACTCTTCCCTATTTCGTGGTCGTCATTGACGAGCTCGCGGACCTGATGCTCACCGCGCGCAAGGAAGTCGAAACCGCGATCGCGCGGCTGGCGGCCAAGGCGCGCGCGGCGGGCATCCACCTGATCGTCGCCACGCAGCGCCCCAGCACCGACGTGGTCACCGGCCTGATCAAGACCAACCTGCCGGTGCGCATGGCCTTCCGGGTGACCAGCGGGATCGACAGCCGCGTGATCCTCGACGAGAGCGGCGCCGAGTCGCTGCTCGGCAACGGCGACTTCCTGTACCGCCCGCCGGGCGCCGCCGGCCTGGTGCGCGGCCAGGGCGCCTTCGTCAGCACCAAGGAGGTGCGCGAGATCTGCGACCACCTGCGCTCGCACGGCAAGCCCGAATTCCTGGAAGACCTGATCCAGATGAAGGGCGGCGGCGGAGGCGGCGAAGACGAAGTGGACGACCCGCTCTACGAAGACGCGGTGCGCGACATCCTGCAGTCCGGCCGCGGATCGGCCTCGCTGATCCAGCGCGCCCTCTCCATCGGG
>CAYVPL010000328.1:0-2573 GCA_964453755.1 uncultured Planctomycetales bacterium | reverse complement strand
CCTCTACACCTTGCTGCGCGTGCTGCGCGTGCTCGCGCGTGAAGGCGCCGGCGGCGCGGACTTCGCGCGCGGCTACCACGACTTTCCGCAGCGCCTGCTGAATCTGAAAGTCAGCAAGCGCGTGCCGCTCGAGCAGTTGCCGGCGCTGGCCGCCGAAGATCGGCTGCTGCAGAGCGAGCTGGCCGGCTGCGGCCGCAGCGTCATCCGCTTCTCCGGCACGGAGCTGCGCCTGCGCCTGATGGTCGAAGCCCGCGACGCGGCGCTGGTCGAGAGCGCGCTGCAGCGCCTGGCCGCGGCCGCGCGCCGCGACGGCATCCTGGCCGAATGAGCGGAGCGCTGCTGGCCTTCGAGTTGTCAGGCTCCGCCTGCACCGCGGCGCTCGCGCTCGGCCCCGACCGCATCCGCGAGGCGGAGTTCAGCGGCGCCCGCGGCCGCGCCCTGCTCAGCGAAACCGACGCACTCCTGCGCGCCGCCGGCCTGCGCCGCGAAGACCTGCGCGGCGTGATCGTCGGCACCGGACCTGGCTCGTACACCGGCCTGCGCATCGCCTGCGCCGCGGCCGGCGCGCTGGCCTACGCGCTGCGCATTCCCTGCGGCGGCCTCGTTTCGCTGGAGGCGACGGCGCTCGCTGCCTCGCCCGGCTCCGACCTGCACGTCCTGGTGGACGCCTTCCGCGGCGAGGTCTATCACGCCGTCTACCAACGCGACGCCGCAGGCGTCCGCGAACGAATCGCGCCGCAACTCCTCCTGCGCGATCAAGTGGCGGCCGCCGTGCCGCCGGGCGCGCGCGTCGCCGGCGACTCCCAGCTCTGCCCGCACCCGGTCGCCGCCGTCGGCCCTTCCGTGATGCCGCGCGCCGCCCTGCTGCTGCAACTCGCCTTCCAGCGCGGCGCGCGCGCCGACGGCGCCGGTGTCGCCGCACTCGGTCCGCCGCTGCCACTCTATCTGCGACCGCCCGCCTTCAAGCCGCACGCGCCGTCGTGAGACAGCGCATCCGTCGGGCGGAGTCGTCGAAAAAAAAGAGCGGCGCGTCCGTTCACCGGACGCGCCGCCGCTTCGCGGATTCCGCGTTACAGATCCTGCGGACGCAGGGTCTTGCGGCCGTTCGTCGTCGCGCGCGCTTCCGCGCTCTTGATCGCGTTGCGGACGAAGGCGTCGAGGGCGCCGTAGAAGTCGCCCGACACGTTGCAGTTCTTCACGGCGGCCTTGGTGCGGCTCTTCGAGATGATGAGGTCGCCGGCAGTTTTGCCTTTGGGTTTGCCTTTCGCCATTTTGGGTTTTGCCATTTGGTCTCTCAGGTTTCGTTTCGGGAGGCCCTGGAATCCCGAGTTCGGGGTTCTAGGGGATGTTTGGACGGCGAAATCGCCGTTCCATGCGCCGATTGTGGTGCGCCTGCCCGGATCAAGTCAACCAGAAAACGCCGGAATTCCGCCGAATTCCGCCATTTCGCTAAGATCCCGCCGTGTTGACCGGTCTCCTCCTGGCCCTGGCTGCCTGCGCCCAGTCGGCCGCCGAGAGCCAGGAATCCCTCATTCTGGAGCGTTTCCGCGACCTCCCGGCTGAGGAACAGGAGCGCGTCACCGCCGCCGTCTGGGCCGCCATCTGCGCCCAGGACCATCCTGGCTGCCGCGCGGCTGCCCAATTGTCCCTCCATCCGCGGGTGGCCGCCGCCCCGCGACTCGAGCCCGACCCGGCGCGGGCCTACGCCGCCGACGAGTACGCGCCCGCCCTCAAGCTCAAAACCAAGGTCTGGCAGCCGGACGAGGGCCCCTGGCGCACTCTGCACCGCAGTTTCTTCGGTCAGCGCAAGACTCCGCCCCCGCCGCCCGGCCGGTGGCGCTGGGATCCCGGCCGCGACGCACTGATCCGCCCGGCCCAACCGTCCGCGCCGGAGGAGGACCTGCTGGCCGCCCTTCGCGGCCAATGGCCGCCCGACGGCCGCGTGCAAGCCTGGGCTCTGGGCGCGCTCGACGCGCATCCGGATCGCAATCCGGTGGCCGACTACTTCGAACATGCCTATCGCAATCGCGAAGGCGGCATCTACTCCGGCATCCGCCTCTGGGACGTGTGGGACAGCGGCCGCACCTTCGAAGTCTCCGACGTCGAGGCGATCGCCTGGCTGCGCACCATCGGCCAGGACGGCGCCACCGTCTCGCCGATCCCCGCCGCCCGGCATCCGCAAATCTACGCGCGCATCAAGGCCTCCTTCGCCGAGTGGCGCGACTACTGGACGCTGCGCCAGGCCTTGGCAGTCCGCATGCTCGCGCCCTGGGAGCATCCGGACGCGCTCTTCGCCGGCGCGACGGCGACGCTGGACGAGGCTTGGCTGCAGTGCGAGCACGATCCCGAGCGCATGAACGCGCTGCTGGCCGCGCATCCGGGCCGCGACGCATTTTTTCAGGCGGTTGCCGCCGAATCGGCGCGCCTGCGCGCGCTGCCCGAAGCGCCCGCGGCCTGGAGCGCGGGCGCCGCCGCGCGTTCCGGACTTTCCGCGCGGATCGCCGAAGCGGCGCTGCAGGCCGTGCGCGAGGAAGGCTTGCTCGGCTTGCGCGGTCGTTAGAAATCCGCCGTCG
>CAYVPL010000327.1:0-2588 GCA_964453755.1 uncultured Planctomycetales bacterium | reverse complement strand
CATCGCCACGTCGCGCTCGCGCGGCTCGCGTTCGTTCACCACCGCGCCGTCGAGCAGGATCTCGCCGGCGTCGGGCGCCTCGAGTCCGGCCACCAGGCGCAGCACCGTGGACTTGCCGCAGCCGGACGGACCCACCAGCACCAGGAACTCGCCGTCGGCGGCGCGCAGGTTCAGATCGGCCACCACCGGCGCGCCGCCGAAGGACTTCGACAAGCCGCGGAGTTCGAGCGTGGCCATGGACCTGCGCGGGCGAGTATAAGGATGAGGGTGCTCACGGCGGCAGTCCTGTCTTTGGCCCTGGCCCAGGAGGCCGAACCGGCCCCGGCGGCGCCGCCGTTCGAGTTGCAGGTCAATCACGCGATCGCCAGCGGCGCCGACTGGCTGCGGCGGCAGCAGCAGGCCGACGGCTCGTGGAACGACCGCGAGGGACTGCACGCGGGAGGCGTGTCCTCGTTGGTGATGTACACGCTGCGCAAGTCCGGCGTGCCGCCCGGGGACGAGGCTTTCCGCAAGGGGATGGAGTTTCTGGTCCGGCGCGGGAATCCGACGAGCACCTACGGCGCCAGCGTGCATCTCTTGTGGTGCGCTTCGATGGGGCAGCCGGCGGTCTGGCGCGAACGCGCGCGCGGCAGCCTGCAGGTGCTGGTGGAGGGCCAGCGCGAGGGCGTGTGGGGCTACCCGGCCGATCCGCTGGATTTGTCAAATACCGCCTTCGCGCTGCTGGGCTTGCGCGCGGCGGGGGAGCTGGGCTTGGAGCCGCCGGAAGCGACTCTGGCGGCCGCGGCCGAAGCGATCTGGCGCCATCAGTTGAGCAAGCCGGCGGGTTTCCGCTACCGGCCGGAGGACGAGCCGACGGCTTCGATCAACGCCGCCGCGCTGGGCAGCCTGGCCATCCTGCAGGGATTCGCGGACGGAGGCATGAAGGACGTGGAGCGCGCGCTGCGCAAGCACGCCAAGGAGCTGGCTGCTGCGGAAGCGTGGATGGAGGAGGACTTCTCGCTCGAGCGCAACCGCCGCGGCGCGCTGCGCTGGACCACGTCGTGGCATCATTGTCATCTGTGGGCGGTGGAGCGGTGGGCCGGATTCACCGGGCGCAAGGAGATCGCCGGGCGCGACTGGTACCGCGAGGGCGCGGAGTGGCTGATCGCGCGGCAGCATCCGGACGGGCAGTGGGAGAGCCTGGAGAACACCTGTTTTGCGCTGCTCTTCTTGCGGCGCGCGACGATGACGCAGGATCCGCGCGCGGCCGAACTGCTGACGGAGTGGGGCGAGCGGCGGCGGGCCGAGTGGAAGGATCTGCGGCCGGCGGCCGGAGTCGCGTACCTGCGCGACTGGCTGCTGTGCGGGCCCTGGACCGCGCGCACCGGGCTGGAGCTGCTGCAGGAGCCGCCCTTCGCGCCGGGAAAAGTCAAGGATGCGGAGGGCGGAAAGACGGGGCCGGACCGCAAGAAGTGGGAGCGCGTGCGGCTCGAGCCCGGTGGCTGGACCAATCTGGACGATCTCACGGGCCGCGGGGCCGATCAGTCGCTGTGGGCGCTGGCGACCTGGGTGGAGAACACCGCGGCGGCTGACGTGGAGGCGCTGCTGTGGTTCGCCTTCGAGGACGGCTGGTCCGTGTGGCTGGACGGCGCGGAGATCTCGCGCTCGCTGCGCGTCGGCACGCCGATCGTGGAGGACACGGTGCTGCCCGTGCGTTTGACGCCGGGCCGGCACCTGCTGCTGGTGCTGCTCGAAGACGCCGGCGGGGCGGCGGCCTTTTCGGCGCGGGTCACGGACGCTCAGGGCCGAGTCCATGCGGCGCTGAGAGGCGTCGTGGACGCGCCGAAGTGACGAGGGGTGCCAGGCGCGAGATCGTGGGATGGGCGGCGAGCGACGCCAAGCAGCAAGGTTAGACTGCGCGCGCCATTCCTCCTGGCCAGATCGCGCCTGCAGACCAGAATGCCCCCCCTCAGGAACATACGCCCGGCGGCTTTCTGCCTGCTGCGGAGAGCAGTCATCGCGTGCGCAATCTTGGCGGCGATCGGATCGCGTGGTTGGGCGCAATCGGAACTCCCGGAGGCTCAGGACGCCGAGCCGCAAGAGGCGCTCACGGAGCAGGAGAAATCTCCGTGGATTCTCGCCCCGGTGTTCAGTTCCAATCCCAAGCTGGGCACCACGCTCGGCGCGCTCGCAGGCTATCTGCATTACTTCGACGAGAAGTCGCGGCCGTCGATCTTCGCCGTCACGGGTCAGTTCACGAGCACCGAATCCACCATTGCCGGGGCGTTCGCCAAAGCTTCCTTCGACGAAGATCATCAGCGTGTGATCGGTGCGATGGCGTTCGGCAACGTCAAGAACGACTACGACGATTATCTCGGGACCGGCGTGCCCCTGCAGAACGAGGCCACCCTGAAATCGTTCATCACCCGGTACACCTACCGGGTTCACGGAGACTGGTTCGTCGGCGGTCAGGGCATTTATCAGAACTTCGAGATCGCCGGAGACACGGCGTTCGACGATCAGATCCTCGACGTTCTCGGCGTCGTGCCGTTCGAGTCCGCCGGAGCCGGTCTCGTCGTCCAGCACGACGTGCGCGACGACGAAAACAT
>CAYVPL010000326.1:0-2593 GCA_964453755.1 uncultured Planctomycetales bacterium | reverse complement strand
CCCACAAGGTGAACGGCCTGACGGAGTCGGATTTCGTGCTCGCGGCGAAATTCGACACCCTCTAACGGATACTGGCCCAGTCGGCTGGAGGTCCGCGAGGCGGATCCCCGAAAAGAAGGCCGAGGACAGGGAGAGAAGGCCCCGGAGAGGCGCCGGCTGAGGCCCGCCGGCCGAATTCCAGTTTTCGGCCCGTCCTCGGGCCCCTTCTGGCCTCTTTCGGCGTCGGCATCCGCAGCCGTCTGGGCCAGTATCCGATGGGGTGGCTTCAGCACTTCCCTCATGGCGCGCGTAGAAGTTTCGGATGCAGTCCTCTCCGGGACCTTCCCGGGAGCTCGACGCCGCCCGGCTGGCCGCGCGGCTGCGGGCCCAGGACCCCGCGGCCTTGGCCGAGTGGTACCGGGAGGAGCATCCGCAGGTCTTCCGGCTGTGCTTGGCCTTCCTGGCCCATCACGCCGACGCGGAAGACCTGGCCCAGGACGCCATGCTGCACCTCGCCGACCGCCTCGAGAAGTGGGACCCGCAACGGCCCTACCTGCCTTGGCGTTCGCAGGTGGTGCTGAATCTGGCGCGCGACTGGCGGCGGCGCGCCGCCGCTCGGCCGCAGCCGGCGCCGGCCGCGCCGGAACTCCCTTCGCGCTTGCCCGCTCCGGACAGCGCCGCCGAACGCGCCGAAGTGCTGCACGTCGTGCAGGCCGCGCTGGGCGCGCTGCCGGAGCGCGAGCGCGAAGCCTTCGCGCTGCACGATCTGCAGGGACTCGACGCCGAGGAAACGGCAGCGGCCATGGAAATCGGCGCCAGCACGGTGCGCAGCCTTCTGACATTGGCCCGCCGGCGGCTGCGCGGCTTGCTGGCGCCGCGCCTGCAACCTTCGGAAGGACGCGAAGGCGGAGGGGTACGCCGTGTCTGAAGAAGAACTCGACGCCCTGCGCCGCGCTTGGTCGGCCGTTCCGGCGCCGCCGCCCTTCCGCGAACTGGAGCAGGAAGACGCGGACACGCGCCGCGCCGTGGAGTGGCTGCAGGCGGCTCTCCAGTCCGCGGCGCCCGCGCGGGCATTCGCGCCGCCGCCGGGAGTCGGCGCTTCGCCGCTTGCGAGTGCTGCACCGCACTCTGCCCGGCGTCCGCGGCTCCGCCTGCTGCCGCGCCTCCTGGCCCTGACCGCCGCTGCCGGCCTGCTGGCGCTGCTCGGCCGCACTTGGATGCGCAGCGAATCCGCCGCGGAGCAGCCGCCGAGCGCCTCTTTGCCGCCGCCGCCTGCGCCGACCGAGCCCGCCGTCGCAGCCGAAGTCGCGCCGCCCGAACCGGCTCCGCCGCGCGTCGAAGTGCTCGCGAGCAATCGCGAGCGCGTGGAAATGCGCGCCGGCCCGGTCCGGCTGACCCTCCTCCACGAGCCTCCTGCACCACTCACACCTCCGCAGCCTGAAAAACCATGATCGCACTCTTCCTCACACTCCTTCTGACCGCGCCCCTGGAACAGGAGCCGGCTTCCTACAAGCTCGACGAAGTCATCATCAGCACCTACGAGCCGCGGCACGTGGACGTGCACAGCCTTTACGAGCTCACGAGCAATCTGCTCGAGCGCAGCATCCAGGTCGAGGACCGCTACGTCACCAATCTCAATCTCATCTACGATCGCATCCTGATCTACGACACCAAGGACGCCACGGCGCGCATCCTGGCGATGTTGGCGCAGATTGACCAAGGATTCGAGGGCACCGAAGCCGCCCACGAGATGGAGCAGGAGCAGCGCGCGCCCCGGCTCACCGACTTTCCGGTGCAAGAGTACCGGGTGCGCAGCCTGAGCCTCGACGCCGCCTTCGAGCTGCTGAGTCCCTTCTACCGGGACGTCGAAGTGATGGACGTCACCGGCAACTACTTCTCCTTCGTCAACCTGAGCCGCGTGGTGGACAACGTGCTGCTGATCCGCGACACCGCGGAGAACACGGCGTCCATGCTCAGCCTGCTGGAGAAGTTCGACCGGCCGGCGCCGCAGGTCCAGATCAGCGTCTGGGTGCTGCGCGGCGGCGCCGACCCGGCCAGTTCGCCCGTGCCGGCCGATCTCACGAAAAGCCTGCAGCTGCTGATTCCGGAACTTTCGTTCCACATGGACGCGCGCGGCATGCTGCGCTCGTCCATCGGCCCCGATCTGGACCTCCGGCTGAGCCTGAAAGGCCTGTCCGGGGAGGATTTCGCGCTGTCGCTGTCCACCGGCCCGTTCGACGGTGAATCCGGCAGCCTGGCGCTCAGCGAGTGCATGCTGCTGCGCACCGACGTGGACGGCGAAGTGGAGCAGTTGTTCCAGACCACGACCTCGGTGCGCGCCGGCGAGTACGCGGTCATCGGCTTGACCGGCGCGGAACCGGTTCTGCTGGCCCTGCGGCTGCAGGTCCTGCAGTAGCGCGGCTAGGATTGGGGGGCCCGCAAGGGTCCCCCATGAGCCAGATCAGCCGCATTCACGCCCGCGAAATCCTGGACTCCCGGGGCAATCCCACGCTCGAAGTGGAAGTCGAGCTGGTCAGCGGCGCCAGCGGCCGCGCGGCGGTGCCGAGCGGCGCCTCCACCGGCGAGCACGAGGCCGTGGAGCTGCGCGACGGCG
>CAYVPL010000325.1:0-2609 GCA_964453755.1 uncultured Planctomycetales bacterium | reverse complement strand
TCTTTCTTTCTTCGCTCCGGCCCCGGTTTTTTCTTCGGCCTCGGACCTCCAGCCGTCTGGGCCAGTATCCGGTCAGGGTCTCTGGTCATCCACCGTGCGTCGCACTCTCGCTCCCAACGCTCCCAACTTGCGCTCCAGCGCTTCGTAGCCGCGGTCCAGGTGATAGACGCGGCGCACGATGGTGGTGCCTTTCGCGACGAGGCCGGCCATCACCAACGCGGCGGAGGCGCGCAGGTCGCTGGCCACGACTGGGGCGGCCGCCAACGGGCTGGGTCCCTCAACGAGCGCCGAGCCGCCCTCCCGCGTGATGCGCGCGCCCATGCGCTGCAACTCGGGAACGTGCATGAAGCGCTCGGGATAAATCGCGTCCGTGATGCGGGAGACGCCGCGCACGGTCGTGGCGTAGGCGGTCCATTGCGCTTGCAGATCGGTCGGAAAGCCGGGAAAGGGCTCGGTCACCAAATCGGTGGGCCGCGGGTCGGCGCCGCGCGCGTCCACCTCCAACCAATCTTCGCCTTCGTGCACAGGCACGCCGCTCGCGCGCAGCGCGGCCACCAACGGCGCCAGCTCGCTGCAACGCACGCCCGTCACGCGCACGCGGCCGCGCGTCATGGCTGCGGCCAGCAACAGAGTGCCGGTCTCGATGCGGTCGGGCGGAATCTGCACCGGCGACGCCGTGAGACTCGTCACGCCTTGCACGCGAATCTCATCCGTGCCCTCGCCTTCGATGCGGGCGCCGCAGGAGCGCAGCCAGCGGGCCAGGCCGATGACTTCCGGTTCCTTCGCCGCGCCTTCGACGATCGTTTCGCCGCGCGCCAGCGTGGCCGCCATCATGACGTTGGCCGTGCCGAGCACGGTGCTGCCGAAGGCCGAGCGCAGCGGGACGCGCGCGCCGCGCAGGCCGCCGGCCGGCGCCACGGCGTCGAGCACGCCGTGATCCAGAGAAATGCGCGCGCCCAGCGCCTCCATGCCGCGCACGTGCAGATCCACCGGGCGCGGGCCAAAGACGCAACCGCCCGGCAGCGGGACCCGGGCGCGGCCTCGCCGTGCCAGCAGCGGCCCCAGCACGCAGATCGAGGCGCGCATGCGGCGCACGACCTCGTAAGGCGCTTCGGTCGGACCCTGCGCAGCGTGGCGCAAGGTCCAGACGCCGCCCGTGGAGCGCTTGCGGCTCCGCAGGGCCGTCCCGCCGCCGGCTTCGGCCGCTTGCTGCTCCGCGCCCGCCGCCTCGGTGGCGCCTTCCGCGCCGATTTCGGCGCCCAAGCCTTCCAGCAGGCTCCGCATGGTGGCGATGTCCTGCAGGGCCGGCAGGCGCAAAACCCGGGTTTCGCCCTCACAAAGGAGGGAGGCTGCCAAAATGGGCAAGGCGGCGTTCTTGGAGCCCGCCGCCGCCACGGATCCGTGCAGCGCCGACCCCCCTTCGACGAGGAAGCAGTCCACGTAGGGAGTCTGCCGCGCGGCGACGGCCGATTCCAGCGCAGGTAGAATCCAGATCCCCGGCTCCCGGAACGCCGGTTGACCCTGACGGCCGCCGACGCCTACAATGTCCGGCCCTTTTCCGGCTCGCCCCGCGCCCGCCCAAAATGCCCCAAGTGGAAGCTCCCGCGGCCCCGGCCGTCGACGTCGCCGCCTTCTTCGCTTCGCCGCCCGCCGATCCGGCGAGCCTCGTTGCAGCCCGCGCGAAATACTTCGCGCATTCCGCCGTCGCCGCCAAGTTCGAGGACGCGGCGCGCGAAGCTCGTGAGAGCGGCGCCAAGCCTGCGGCCGCGCTCGGCTCGTGGGTCGCCGGCGATTACGCCCGCGCCATGGAACTCGCGCAAGGGCGCGAGGAGTTGTCGCGCTTCGTGCGCGGCACTGCGCTGCTCGAAACCGGCGACCCCGCCGGGGCGCTAGTCGAACTGCACGGCGCCGCCGCCGGACGCGACGCCACCATGGCCGCTGCGGAACTGCATGCGCTCTGCGCGCTGCAGCGCCACGCCGAGCTCGAGAAGCTGCTGGCGAACGCGCCGCTCTCCGAGGCCGACCGCCTCTACTTCCAAGGCCGCGTGCTCGAGTCCCACACCGATCACGCTGGAGCCATTGTCAGCTACGAGGCCGCGCTCGCGCGCGATCCGGAGCACCGCGCCGCGCGCTTCCGCATCGCCTACCGCGCCGACCTGATGGGCGACGACGAGCGCGCCCTCGCCGAATACGAGCGTCTCGCCGCGCTGCGCCCGGTTTCCGCCGCGGTGCTGATCAACCTCGGCGTGATGTACGAGGACCGCAACATGTACGAGCGGGCCTGCGGCTGCTACGGCGCAGTGCTGCGCCGCGATCCCGCCAACGGCCTCGCGCGCCTGTTCTACGCCGACGCGCACGACTCGCTCGACATGTACTACGACGAGTCGCTGGAGCTCAAGGAAGACCAGCTGCGCAAGGTGCTGCGCACGCCGATCACCGATTTCGAACTCTCGGTGCGCGCGCGCAACTGCCTCGCCAACATGAACATCCGCACGCTGGGCGACCTGGTCTCCCACACCGAGCTGGATCTCATGGGCTTCAAGAACTTCGGCGAGACCTCGCTCAACGAGATCAAGCGCCTGCTCGCGAATCGCGGCCTCAAACTGGGC
>CAYVPL010000324.1:0-2616 GCA_964453755.1 uncultured Planctomycetales bacterium | reverse complement strand
GCCGAGGCCGAACACGCCGAACACGATCGACGGCACCCCCGCCAGATTGTTCACCGCCACGCGCACCGCCGAGACGATGAAGCCCTGCTTGGCGTACTCGCGCAGGTAGAGCGCGGCGATCACGCCGAAAGGCGTCACCGCCAGGGCCATGATCAAGGTCATCAGCACCGTGCCGAAAATCGCCGGGAACACGCCGCCTTCGGTGTTCGACTCGCGCGGCTCGTCGGACATGAACTCCCACCAGCGCGAGAAATAGATGCCGAGCCGGTCGGCCAGCGACAACTGGTTGGCTTGGTAGGCGCGCACCACGGCGTAGACCGGCAGCTCCTTGCGCACGCCGCCGATTTCCAACAGCACCAGCACGTCCTCTTCCATGCGCGCGCGCAATGCGGCGACGCGCGCGCCGATCTCGTTGCTCTGCAGCAGCAGCGCCGCGCGCGCGCGATCGGCCTCGGCGGCGGCGGCCGCGTACTCCGGCGAGTGCTTGCCTTTCTCCAACTCGAGGCGGCGCAGGCTCAGCCGCAGCGCGTCGATCTCGTGGAACACCGCGCCCAGCTCGCCGCGCTCGAGTTCGCCGATTTCCCGCCACAACTCGCGCACGCCGGCGTGGCGCTCCTCGAAGGCGATCCAGGCTTCGGCGCGGCCGGACGCGACCGTGGCGCCGGCCGAGCGGTATTCCTCGACGAAGCCGACGAAGGGCCCCCACTCGAGGCGCTCGATCGCGACGGCGTCGGCGGGCTGCGTGCTGCTGACGATGTCGGCGTCTAGCACCCAGCGGAAGTCGTCGCCGTAAAGGTCATAGTTTCCGGTGCGCAGCAGGCGCCGGTGCACGGGCTCGGCGGCCGCCGCGCCGGCCTCCGATTGCATCGGCCGGAAAGTCTCGGCGCGCGTGACTTCGCCGAGCAGGCGCTCGCCCGCGGCGGTCTCCACCAGTTCGATCGGCTTGGGCCAGAACGTGGCGAATCCCTTCACCAGCACGAAGAAGAGCAGGCCCAGGATCATCAGAGACGCCACCACCTGGCCGGCGCCGAGCAGCCAGATCAGCGGCTCGCCGCGCGCCGCCAGCGAAGTGCGGCGCCGCTCCTTCGCGGGCGCGGGACTCTGCGGCGGAGGGAGGCTCACAGTTCGAAGGCGCGCTTGCGGAAGCGCTGGCGCACGACTTCGGCCAGCGTGTTGACGACGAAGGTGATCAGGAACAGGGTCAGCGCCGCCAGGAACAGCATGCGATAGAGCGTGCCTTCCACCGCCGCCTCCGGCAGCTCGTAGGCGATCGTCGCCGACAGCGAGCGCAGGCCGTTGAAGGGGTTCACGTCCATGATGGCCGTGTTGCCCGCCGCCAGCACCACGATCATGGTCTCGCCGACGGCGCGGCCGAGGCCGATCATGATCGCGGAGAAGAT
Organism: uncultured Planctomycetales bacterium; assembly: GCA_964453755.1. Lineage (GTDB taxonomy): Bacteria > Planctomycetota > UBA1135 > UBA1135 > UBA1135 > JAQBVK01. The sequence continues at coordinate 1,216 of CAYVPL010000324.1, read as the reverse complement.
GCCGCTGGCCGCCACCGGCACGACCACGCGCGAAGCCGTCTGCCAGGTGGTCGCGCCGCAGCCGAGCGCCGCGCCGCGCAGGTGGTCGGGCACGGAAGACAGCGCGTCCTCGGTGACGGTGTAGATGATGGGAATCACCGCGAAGCCCATCACGAAGCCGACGACCAGCGAGTTGCGCTGCACGTAGGTGCCGAGGAAGAGATCGCGCGGGTCCAGGCCGAAGGCGGTGAGCAACTGCGCGGCGATCAGGGCCAGCAGCGCGGCGGCGCCGAAGACCAGCCCGCCTTTGAACAGCTCACGGCGCGCTTCGGCGCCCGCCGAAGCGGAAGGCGCGCGCTGCGCCAGCCGCGGCGCCAGCACCATGCGGTCGGCGGCCACCACGGCCAGCAGCGCGAGCGGCAGCAGAATCAGCCACCACACCGGCGCGCCGCTGCCGACGTGCGGCGGCGCCAGCCAGCTGCGGAAATCGCCGCCGAAGAACAGGCGCTCGACCAGGGCGCCCGCCGGGAAGGAGGCGTAGACCGCCAGCAGAAACAGCGCCGCGATGGCGACGAATTTGTGCCAGCCGCCGAAGCGGGCGGCGTAGCGCGTGGGCAGGAACAACCAAACGTAGGCGCCGCCGACGATCGCGAGCGGCACGACCAGGAAGGTGGTCAGGATGGCCAGCACCCAATTTTCGATCCACGGCGCCAGCACCAGCGCGGCCAGGAAGCCGAGCACCACGCTGGGCAGCGAGGCCATCATCTCGATCTTCGGTTTGACAATGGCGCGCATGCGCCGGCTCATGAACTCGCTGGTGTAGATCGCGGCCAGCAGCGCGATCGGTACCGAGAAGAGCATGGCGTAGGTGGTGGCCTTGAGCGTGCCGAAGATCAGCGGCATCAGGCCGATCTTGGGCTCGAAGTCGTCGGTGCCGCTGGAGGACTGCCAGGTGTGCGCGGGCGCCGGATAGCCCTCGTACCAGGTCTCGCGGAAAATCGTGCCGAAGGTGGTCTCGGGGTGCGGATTGTCAAGCGGCCAGAGGGCGGCGGCGCCGTCCGCCGAGGCCGTGAGGAGTCCGTTGCTCTTCGGCGCCAGCTGCAGCAATTTCGGCGCGCCGCCGGCGTCGCCCTCGCACAACACGCGCGCGGTGGTGTGGTGGCGGATCCAGAAGCTGCCGTCGGCCGCGGCGGTGACGAAAGTCTTGTTGCGCGCCGACGGCGCGATGGCGGTGATG
>CAYVPL010000323.1:0-2616 GCA_964453755.1 uncultured Planctomycetales bacterium | reverse complement strand
CCAGGCGTGGCTGCTGCTGCGCAGCATCTGGATGTTGGCACCGGCGCAGAACACCTTCTCGAGCGCGCCGTCGAGGACCAGCACGCGCACTTCCGGATGCTCGAAGCGCAGGCGCTGAATGGCGTCGGCGAGTTCGATGTCCACGCCGAGGTCGTAGGAGTTGAGTTTCAGCGCATAGCCCGGGCGCAGGCCGCCGTCGGGCTGGACCGCCATCGTCAGACGGGCGCGGTCGCCGGTCACCTGCAGCCGCCAGTGGCGGTAGCGCGTGGGATCCGTGCGAAAATCCACGGCGGGCAGCGGAGCGGAGAGAGTTTCGGTGGCCATGTGCTGGAGAATTCCTGAGGGAGATTGCAGCATATTTCCAATCTTCTCGCAATAAGGGCATGATAATGCACTATACTCCGCTCATGCGAGCCCTCCAAGTCGCCCTCGGTCGCCGTGTGCGAGGCCTGCGCCAGCAGCAGCGCCTCTCGCTGCAGGCCTGCGCCGAGCGTGCGGGCCTCAGCCGCCGATTCCTGGTGGAGATCGAGGCCGGTCGGGCCAATCCTTCCCTGGCCAAGCTGGCGGCGATCGCCCAGGCCCTGCAGACCGGCCTCGGAGCCCTCTGCGATCTGCCGATCCCCCACCCGGCGCGGCGCATCGCCTTGGTCGGTCTGCGCGGCGCCGGAAAATCCTCCTTGGGCCGGCTGGCCGCGACGGCGCTGGAGGTGCCCTTCGTCGAGCTCGATCAGTGGGTGCAGGAGCACGCCGGCATGAGCAACTCGGCGATCTTCGAACTGGAAGGCGCCGCCGGCTTTCGGCTGCGCGAGCAGGAGGCTCTCGAAGCCTGGCTCTCGCGCCACGCCGAAGGCGTGCTGGCCGTGGCGGGCGGTCTCGCGGAGAACGAAGCCGCCTGGAACCGGCTGCTCGCCTCCTGCACCGTGGTGTGGCTGCGCGCGAGCCCGCAGGAACATTGGGATCGGGTGCTGGCGCAGGGCGATTCGCGGCCGATGCGCGGCCTGCCGGATGCGCGCGCGCGGCTCGAAACCCTGCTGAAAGCGCGCGAATCAGCCTATGCGCGCGCGCCGCTGACTTTCGACACCGGCGGCAAAACTCTGGCGCAGGCGGCCGCAGGACTGGCCGCGCTGCTCAAGCAGGAAACCGCGGCGGACTGAAGGATTCGCGGACGGAAACGCTCTACTTCGCGTCCACGGCTTCCGCTTCGCCAGCGCGGGCCGTCGCGCGGCCGGAATCGTTGGTCAGACTCTCCAACACGAAGGCGCTGATGCCCAGCACGACCATCAACGTGGCAATGGCGACGAGAGCTGCCTGGGGGCGGCGGGAGGAAGCACGCATGAAAGGGATGCCGGCAGAATGAGGGGACTGCTTTCCGAGGGGGAAGGAAAGTCTGGAGAGGAAAGGCGAGCGGCCGCGCCGCCACCAAGGGATTGTACCCGGTCGCCGCGGCTCCCGTGTGAGAACATCGCGAATCCGGCGCGTTGCGCGGGTGAAACCTAAATTCCGCGGCTGCCGGCGCCGATCAACCCGAGGAACTCCGCCCGGGTGCGCGGATCGTCGCGGAAGGCCCCCAGCATGCACGACGCGGTCGCCACGCTGGCCTGCTTGGCGACGCCGCGCATCATCATGCACAAGTGCGAGGCCTCGGTCACCACTGCCACGCCGCGGGGTTTCAACACCTCCTGAATCGCGCCGGCCACTTCGACGGTCATGCGCTCCTGCACCTGCAGCCGGCGCGCGAACATGTCCACGATGCGCGGAATCTTCGACAGGCCGATCACGCGGCCCGCCGGCAGATAAGCCACGTGCGCGCGGCCGAAGAAGGGCAGCATGTGATGCTCGCAGAGCGAGTAGAACTCGATCTCCTTGACCAGCACCATCTCGTCCACGTTTTCGTCGAAGAGCGCGCCGTTGACGATCGCGCCGAGATCCTGGCCGTAGCCGGAAGTGAGATCGCGCCAACTGCGCGCCACGCGCTCCGGCGTGCGCGCCAAGCCGTCGCGCTGCGGGTTTTCGCCCAGCCGGGTCAGCAGGGTGCGGGTCAGATCGGCAAGCTGCGCGTCGAAGGATTCGGTCATGCGTCGGGTCCGAGATACGTGGCGGAGCAGTCTTCGCCTTCGGCCAGGTCGAGCCGCAACAGGCGCAGGCCCGCGGGCAGGCCGTCGGCGATGCGCTCCCAGAAGCGCACCAGCAGATTTTCCGTGGTTGGAATGAGGCCGCGCAGGAATTCCACGTCCTGATTCAGGTGCTTGTGGTCCACGGGCTCGACGACCCGCTCGTCCACGATGCGCATCAAGGCCGCGTAGTCCGCGACCAGGCCGGTCGCGGGATCCAGCGGCCCTTCGACCGTCACGGTCAGCCGATAGTCGTGGCCGTGACCGCGCGGATTGGCGCAGACTCCGTACACGGCGCGATTGCGCTCTTCGCTCCAGCCCGGCTGGTGCAGCACGGCGCCGGCGCAGAAGCGGCGGCGAACCTGGAGCCGGAGTTTGGGGGCGGTCACGGGCGGGAGCGTCCGTCGGGAAGCCCGTGATTCTAGGCTCGATCCCGCGGTCTTCCCGGACTCTGTCCTAGAATCGAGAGCATGGCTCGCGCCGCCGGCCGCTTTCATCTCCCGAG
>CAYVPL010000322.1:0-2617 GCA_964453755.1 uncultured Planctomycetales bacterium | reverse complement strand
CCACCACCGGCCGGCCGCGCCGCTGCGGCTGGTTCGACGCGGTGCTGGCGCGCGACGCCGCCGCGCTCAACGGCCTCGACGGCGTCATTCTCACCAACCTCGACGTGCTCTACGGCTTCGACCCGATTCGCGTGGCCGTCGCCTACCGCCTGCCGGGCGGCCGCGTGGTGACGGAATATCCGGCCGAACATCCCGCCCTCGCGGAGATCGAGCCGGTCTACGAGGAACTCGCCGGCTGGCAGGACGACATCAGCGGCGCGCTCTCCTTCGGCGAGCTGCCGGCCGTGACGCGCGCCTACGTGCGCTTCCTCGAGCGCCAGATGGGCGTGCCGATCGCGAGTCTGTCCGTCGGTCCCGGCCGGGATCAGATGTTCGACGGCGAATCCGCCGCCGCCGCGTCATGGGTGAAGGCTTGAGGCCCGACTTCGAGCCGCTGCCGCGGCACCTCGCCATCATCATGGACGGCAACGGCCGCTGGGCGCGCGGCCGCGGCCTGCAGCGCCTCAAGGGCCACGAGGCCGGCGCCGACACCGTGCGCGACGTCGTCAAAGCCTGCGCCGAGTGGGGCATCCCGCATCTCACGCTGTACGCATTCTCCGCCGAGAACTGGACGCGGCCGCGCTCCGAGGTGGAGGGCCTGATGCTCTTCCTGCGCCGTTTTCTGGACGAGCGCGAAGGCGAGTTGATCGAGAAGGGCATTCATCTGAAAGGCCTGGGCCGCCTGCAGGATCTGCCGCAGGACACGCAGGACGCGCTGGCGCGAGTCGAGCGCGCGACCGCCGGCTGCAGCAAACTGACGCTGCGCCTCGCGCTGTCCTACGGCGGCCGGCAGGAAATTCTCGACGCCGTCGCCGCCCTGACCCGCCGCCTGCCGCCCGGCGCGCCGATCACCGAAGCCGATCTGCGCGCGCAGCTCTACGACCCGGACATGCCGGATCCGGATCTCATCATTCGCACCGCCGGCGAGATGCGCCTGTCGAACTTCCTGCTCTGGCAGGCCTCCTACGCCGAACTCTGGTTCACGGAGACGCCCTGGCCGGAGTTCCGGCGCACGCATCTGCTCGAAGCCTTGCGCGACTATCACCGCCGCGTGCGCCGCTTCGGCGGCGTGCCTGCCGTCGAGTCCCACCCGGCATGAAGGATCTGCGGGCCCGCCTCGGTCTGGGCACGGTGCTGGTGACGGCGATCGTGCTGCTCTTCTGGCTCGATCGCGGCGCCGCCGGCCCATGGATCACGATCGGCATCTTTTCGCTGCTGGCGCTGGCCGCGCAGTGGGAGTGCTGCGCGATGCTGAAGGCCGGCGGTCTGGCGCCGAGCGTGCTGTCTTCCTTGGGCCTCGGCATCGCCAGCCTGGCGGCCGCCGCGCTCGGCTGGCCCTGGGAGCAGGCGCTGGTGCTGCCGCTGGCGGTCTACCTGGTCTTCGAAGTGCTCGGCCGCAGCCCGCAGCAGGCGGCGCAGCGCATCGGCGGCACGCTGACGGCGTGGATGGTGGTGCCCGTGATGCTCTCGAGCGCGCTGGTGATCCGGGCGCACGAAGAGCAGGGCTGGGCCTGGCTGATCTTCCTGATCGCCGTCTGCAAGGCGGGGGACTCCGCCGGCTATCTGATCGGCACCGCTTTCGGCCGCCACAAACTCATCCCCGAGGTCAGCCCCAACAAGTCCTGGGAAGGCGCTTTCGCCTCCCTGGGGGGGTCGCTCCTGGCCGGCTGGGCCGTGGCCAGTTTCGCCTTTCCGGAGGGCGCCGCGCCGTCCACCGCCTTGTGGCTGGGCGCGGCGATCGTCACCAACGTCGGGGCCCAGTTCGGCGACCTGGCGGAAAGCCTGATCAAGCGCGCCGGGCGCGTGAAGGATTCCTCGGTGGCCATTCCGGCCTTCGGCGGCGCCTTCGACCTGGTGGATTCCTTCCTCCTCGCTTCACCGGCGCTGGCGAATTTCCTGCGCTTCGCGTGATAGGCTGCAAACAGTTGGAGACCCGCATTCCCCTGCTTTCCCTCGAAGAGGAACAGCAACTCTTCGGTCCCCACGACCGCCACGCCAAGGAAGTTTCGCGCCGCTTCCAGGTGCGCATCACTTCCCGCGGCGGGCATCTGCGGCTGGTCGGCCCCGAGGATCAGGTGGTGATCCTGGCCGAGCGCGTCGCCACGCTGCTGGGACGCATCCGCGGCGGCGAGCGCATCACGCCTTCGAGTCTGCAGGCGATTCTCTACGGCGAGGATCCGGTCGAGAGCGCGAACGGCGCGCAACTCGGCTTCGGCGAGCCGGTCAAGCTGCGTTCGCGCATGCCGCGCGCGCGCACCGAGAGTCAGCAGCGCTATCTGGAGATGCTGGCGACGCTCGACGTGATCTTCTCAATCGGCCCAGCCGGCACCGGCAAGACTTATCTGGCGGTGGCGGCGGCGCTGAGCGCGATGCAGGACGGGCGCGTCAAGCGCATCGTGCTGACGCGGCCGGCAGTGGAGGCCGGCGAGAAGCTCGGATTTCTCCCCGGCGACCTCGAGGAGAAGGTGGATCCCTACCTGCGCCCGATCTACGACGCGCTGAACGATCTCTCGAGCCCGGCGGCGGTGCGGCGGATGCGCGATCTGGACATGATCGAGATTGCGCCGCTGGCTTTCAT
>CAYVPL010000321.1:0-2653 GCA_964453755.1 uncultured Planctomycetales bacterium | reverse complement strand
GGACGAGCACGGCCACGCCGAAGAGGAGGCATTCCTGGTGTCCTCGCCGCTGCCGGGCCAGAATTTCGCCTGGCCGCACGGACCGAGCGGCACGCGCGTGCGTTTCGAGTCGGCGCGCGACGAAGGCGCGGCGCGCGCGCGTTTGACCGAGTCCATCGCCGCCGGTTACGGCGAACTGACGCTGCCGCCCGAGACCGCCGCCGGCACGGCGCAAACCTTGGCGGCCCAGGCCGGCGCCAGCGCCGAGTTCCGCGCGCACGGCGCGGTCTACCGGGTCGAGTTCCTCGAGGCGACGCCGGACTTCCACTTGCTGGCCGGCGGCGAAGGCGCGCTGGAGGCCGCGCCCCTGGCAGGAGAGGAAGAATTGACGGAGCCGCGCAATCCGGCCGCGCGCGTGCGCATCACGGCGGCAGACGGGCGCGAAGAGTTGCGCTGGGTGCTCGAACAGGATTTCGAGCGCCAGGATCTGCTGTTCGCCGACCTGCACCTCCGCTTCCGCTGGGACAGCTGGACCGCGCCGGCGCGCCACCGCGTGATCTTCTTCGCGCTCGACGACGGCCGCGTGCTGTGCGGCGACGTCGGCTCGCCGGACAGCCTGCGGCCCGTCGGTCCTGGTGAATTCACGCTGCCCCTGGCGGACGGCTCGCGCATGGTGGTCCTCGAGGCCTACGCGCACGGCACTGGCGAACCGAGTTTCGAAGAGTTGAGCAACGCCGAGTTCTACGACACGGCGCCGCCCGCGATTCGCCTGCGCGTCACCACGCCGGGCGGCGCGCGCGAACTGGTGATGGACGCCGCCGAGCAGCGGCCCGAACTCATCGAGTACGAGGGGCCGAACGGCGCGACGCGCCTCGTGGCGCTCAATTTCCGCGAGGACCGCGACGACGGCGAACTGCCGATCGAGTGGCGCTCGCGCCTGACCATCATGGTGCCGGACGGCGCCGGCGGCTGGCGCGAAGGGCCCGGCGGCGACATCCGCGTCAACGACTACTTCCGCCACGGCGGGTTCCGCTTCTTCCAGACCAACCACAATCCGGCCGACCCGACCTACAGCGGCATCGGGGTGGTCTACGACCCGGGCATCGAAATGGTCCTGTACGGTCTGTACACGGTCATGTTCGGTACCATGGCGGTGTTCCTCGTGAAGCCGCTGTTCACGCGGCGCCACCGGGGATCGGACTGAGTCGCCTACGGACATGGATTTCGTCAGCTACCGCAGTTTCCTGCACCTGGGCCAGACGCTGGCGCTCGTGGGCGCCGCCTACGGCCTGCTGATTTTCCTGGGCTGGATCTTCGCGCCTTGGCTGGCCGGCGTCGGCGCCGCCGCGGCGGGGGGGGGCACGGCCGCCCCGCGGCGGCCCGGCGTCCTGCGCACGCTGAGCGCGGGCTCGTGGCTCCTGCTGGTGGCCTGCGCCGCGGGCTTCGCGGTCAGCCTCGGCGGACTGTTCCTGCGCTACCAGGAAGTCCGGCACTGGCCGGCTCAGACGATGTACGAGGTCATCCCGCTGGGCGTGACCGCGGGCTACCTCTCGACCCTGGCTCTCTACTTCGTGCTCGGCCTGCACCGCCAGCGCGGCCTGGCCCGCGCCTTCGGCGACCTCTTCGTGGCCCTCATCCTGCTGGGCGGCGGCTTCACCCTGCAGTACGTGCTGCAGCTGGATCCCACCGGCAAGCCGCTGCCGCCCGCGCTGCAGTCCTACTGGTTCAGCACGCACATCAGCGCCTACATGGTGGGCTATTTCACGCTGATGATCGCGGCGCTCGGCGCCTGGCTGTTCTTCTGCTTCCGCTTCTGGCGCGGGGTCTTCGACCGCGCGGCTCATCCGATGTCGCCGCTGACCAACGCGGCCGTCGCGATCTTCGCAGTGGCCCCGGCGCCCTTCGGCGGCCAGGGCGTCCTGCTCGGGCCCGGCGTGCTGGCGCTGACCGGCGCCGTCAGTTGGATCAGCGTGCGCTCGCCGGGCCGCATGTCCTGGTTTGACAATTGGGAGCGCGAAGCCGATCGGTTCACCTGGCTGATCTTCGTCGTCGGCTTTCCGTTCTTGACGGCGGGCCTGATGCAGGGCGCCTTGTGGGCGCAGGAGGCCTGGGCGATCTACTGGGGCTGGGATTCGAAGGAGGTCAGCGCGCTGATTTCCTGGATCTTCTACGCGGTGTATCTGCACCTGCGTTATCTGGCCGGGTGGCGCGGCGAGAAGGGGATGATGCTGTTGTGCGCCGGGGCGTTGTCGATCTACATCACTTTTCAGCTGTTCGGGTTTTTGCCGGATTCGCAGAAGAGCCTGCACCGGTATACGGATATGGAATTCGTGCCGGCGGAGGGGATGATGGCGGCTCCTGCTCCGGAGGCGGAGTAGGAAGAAGGGAAAGGACTAAGAAGGACTAAGAAGAAGAATTCACAGCCTTGGAAGCCCGCCAGAGGCGGGCGAGGCGGGCCAGGCAAGATCGACGGTGTTGCGCAGCAGCATCGCAATCGTCATGGGACCGACGCCGCCCGGCACCGGCGTGATCCACGAGGCGCGCTGCGCGGCGGCGGCGAAATCCACGTCGCCGCACAGCTTGCCGTCGGGCAGCCGGTTGATGCCGACGTCCACCACGATCGCGCCGGGGCGGACCCACTCGCCGCGCACCAGCCCGGGCGCGCCCACGGCCG
>CAYVPL010000320.1:0-2682 GCA_964453755.1 uncultured Planctomycetales bacterium | reverse complement strand
CGTCATACTTTACGAGTTGCTGGCCGGGCGTACGCCGTTCCCGCACCGCGAGGGCACCTTCCAGGAGGCGCGCCAGGATGCGGCCGCCGAGCCGCAGCGCCCGAGTCAGGTCTTGGACGACGCCGCCGCCGAGCAGCGCGGCCTCCGCCTCGAGGCGCTTCGCCGCCAGCTGCGCGGCGACCTTGACACCATCGCGCTGACCGCGCTGCGCAGCGAGGCGGATCGCCGCTACGCCTCCGCGGGCCACCTAGCGGAGGATCTGGAGCGCCACTTCTCCGGGTTGCCGGTGAAGGCGCGCGGCGATTCGCTGCCTTATCTGTTCGCCAAGTGGACGCGGCGCCACCGCGGCCTGGTCGCGTCCATCGTGATTTTCACGGGCCTCGTGCTCGGCGGGGTGATCGGCATCGCGCGCCAGGCAGGCATCGCCCAGGACGAGGCCGACTCGGCGCGCGCGGAGTTCGAGAGCCGCGAGCGCGTGGTCGAATTGTTGATCGACATGTTCGAGAGCGCGGCCGCCGACAACACCAACCCCGAGAACATCTCGGCGCTGGAGCTGGTCGAGGCCGGCGCGAAATTGCTGGCTGAAGGCCTGGGGGGGGACGACAAGGTGCGCGCCAAACTGATGGCCACCGTCGGCCGCGTGCTGGTGCACCTCGGGCGCCCGGAGCGAGCCGAGAAGTTGCTCGAGGACAGTCTCGCGCTGCGCACCGCGCTCGACGGCGAGCGCCACCCGGACGTCGCGGAATCGCTGGCTGCGATGGGCGAGCTGCGCCGCGTGCAGGACCGCATACCCGAGGCGGAGGAACTCCTGCGCCGCGCCATCGCCACCTACCGGCCCGAGCCGGGCGCCGAACCGAGCAGCATCACTTGGCCGGCCGTCAGCCTCGGCCTCACGCTGATGGAGCAGGAGGAGTACGCGGAGGCAGAGTCCTGGCTCGAGTTGGCGGCGCGCGTGCGCACGCGCGAGTACAGCGCCAGCCACCCTGGCACGCTCGTCGTCAAAGGCCACATCGCGCTCGTGCGCTTCCGCCAGGAGCGCTACGCCGAATCCGAGGCCATCCTGCGCGAAGTTCTCACGGAGCAGGAACGGCGCGAGCCCGATCTGCACCTTGCCGCCACCCTCAACAACCTCGGCCTCGTGCTCCTGCGCCTCGGCCGCGCCGACGAGGCGGAGCAGGCCTTCCTGCGCGCCTTGGAGGCGCGCAAGAGCATGCTGCCGGCGGCCCACCCGGACCTGGCCGCCACGTACAACAACCTGGCCCTCGCGCGCTACGAGTTGAAGTTGTTCCCCCAGGCCGCGCTCGACTTCCACGAAGCGGCTCGGCTCACGACTCAGCGCCCGGTGCGGGATCCGCAGGGGCTGGCCCTGATGCGCCTCAACGAAGCCCGCAGCCTGCTGCAGGCGGCGGAACCGGGCAAGGCGGCCGAGATCCTGGCCGGCGCGCTGGCCGAGGCCGGCTCGAAGCTGCCGGCGGACCACCCACTGGTCCTGGCGCTGCTGCAGACCACCGGCGCCGCCCAGATGCAGCTGCGCCAGGGCACGAGGGCTGTGGCCACCTACGAGGAGCTGGAGCGCCGCCTCCTTGGCCTGCAGGACGAGGATCCCTGGCCTCTGGCCCGGGTCCGGGTGGAACTCGGGGCGGCCCGGTTCATGGATCGGGACCTCGCGCGCGCCGAAGCGGCCCTGACCGCCGCCCTCCAGGTGCTCCAAACCCAGCCGGACAAGGATCCCGAACTCGTGCGCCGGGCGGAATCCCTGCTGGCGGAGACCAAGGCTCGCGCCGGCCGCAACTGAAAAAGAAACGGCCGCCCCTCTTCGCTGAGGGGCGGCCAGGATCTCACCTTGCGCCTCAGGGCGCTCGGAAACCAGGTTCGCTTCGCACGGAGGGCTCCCCTCCCTCCATCTCAAGAAGCGAAAATCCTCGCGCCGGGACTCTCAAAAAAAATCAATTTCCCTGCGGAACGGGGATCGCAGCGCGGACCTCGGCTTCGGTCCAGGGCAGCAAGATTTCCTGCACCCCGCTCAGGTCGCGGATTTCGACCGGGAAGCCGTCCGGCGGATAGAGCACCCAGTTCCAGTCGTTCTCGCCTCCGGGCTGCTGGAAATACAGCATCATCTTGTAGTAACCGGCCGCATCCAGGCTCACCGGCGCTCCCTCGGCGCTCAGATCGTGCCAGCGGGCGTCGTTGTCCTCGCCGGGCCCGTCCTTCTGGATGCTGATCCACATTTGCGCCGACAAGGCGCGGACGCCCGGATCCGCCAGTTTGATGAGGACGCGCGGACCGCTGCGCAGGCTCACTTCCACTTTCCGGCCGGTCAGATCCACCATCTCGCGCCGGTGGCCTTCCGCCATCACCCAGAGCTTCCAGCCCTCGTCCGCCACCAGCACCTTGAAACTCCTCTGGTCGGTCCCGGACCAGTCCTCGGGCAGCACGGCGTCGCGCGAGAGGGCGAAATTGATGCCGTTCTCGAGCTCGTCCTGGGCCTGGGAGCTGACCAGGACCTCGACCTCGTAGAGCACCCGGCGCAGATCCAGCGGATCCAGGCGCGGATCGGGGTCGGCGCCCGGCTCGTGGCCGGCCAGAGCCTCCACGCGGTAGAGCACCTGCTCGGTTTGACGATCGAAGACCCACAGATCCACGCGCTCGGACACGCCGGGGCCGCAACTGAACTGCCCGTAG
>CAYVPL010000319.1:0-2701 GCA_964453755.1 uncultured Planctomycetales bacterium | reverse complement strand
CGCCAGCCAAATGTCAAAGAGAATGCTGCCGGCGTAGAGCTGGAAGCAGAAGGCGCCGCCGCCGATCAGCAGCGCGCTGGCCGGCGCGCGCGGCGCGCGCGGCGCCAGGGCGCGCGCGAGGCGCGCGAGCAGCAGCAAGGCCAGCGCGGCGCCGGCCGCCTGCAGCAGCCGCGGCCACCAGGCGTTGACGCCGAAGATCGCCCAGCCGAGTTGATGGCCCCAGAAGAGCAGCGGCGGTTTGTGAGAGTAGGGCTCGCCGTTGAGCACCGGCACGAGCAGGGAGCCGCTCGAGTGCATCTCCCAGGACACCGACAGATAGCGCAACTCGTCAGGCGCGAGCAGCGGACGCGCGAACCAGCCGGAGAGGAGGGCGGCGGCGCTCAGCAGCCAAAACCAGCGCGTCAGGCTCATGCGGCGTCGTCGTCCCGCTTCTCGCGCTGGATCAGGCGCAGATTGCGGAGATAGATCAGGAGGCCGCAGGACTGCCCGGCGATGAACACCGGATCGCGCCGGTGAATGGCGTAGGCCAGCAGGATGGCGCCGCCGCCCACCGAGAACCACCAGAAGGCCAGCGGGATGACGCTGCGGCGCGCGCGCTCCGACGCGATCCACTGCACCAGGAAGCGGCCGAAGAAGAGCGCTTGGCCGCCGAAGCCGACCGCGAGCCAGATTTTTTCCGCGCCGGTCAAGGCAGCTCCTCCGCCTCGGGTCGGCGGTTGCGGCGCTGCAGCCACTTCACGCCGATCAGATCGGCGGCGCCGGCCCAGGCGCGGCCCCAGGTGCCGTACTTCGTGCGGCCGCGCAGGCGCGGCCGGTGGTTCACCGGAATCGAGACGGTGGCGCCGCCGGCCCGGCGCATGAGCGCGGGGAAATAGCGGTGCTGATGGTCGAACCAGGGCAGATCCAGATAGGCCGCGCGGCCGAAGAGTTTGGTGCCGCAGCCGGTGTCCGGCGTGTCGTCCTCCAGCCACCAGGCGCGCAAGCCGTTGGCGCCGCGCGAAATCAAGCGCCGCCAGCCGCTGTCGCGGCGATGGACGCGGTGGCCGATGGCCAGCCACGGCTGATCCGGACGCAGCTCCGCGGGGCGCGCGCGCCAGAAGTTCGGCAGATCGGCGGGATCGTTCTGGCCGTCGCCGTCGAGAGTGGCGATCCAGGCATGGCGGGCGGCGCGCACTCCGGTGCGGATCGCGGCGCTCTGGCCGCAGGGCTGCGCGTGGCGCAGAGCGCGCAGGCGCGCGTCGGCGCGCTTGAGTTCGCGCAGCAGCGCCGCGCTGCCGTCGTCACTGCCGTCGTCCACGACGAGGATCTCGTGGTCCACCTGGGCGAGCGCCTCGTGAATCTCGCGCACGAGCGCCGCGAGATTCTCCGCCTCGTTCCGCGCGGGCACGACGACGCTCAGCGATTCCGGCGGACGCTGCGCGTCAGGACAAGAAACTGCGGCGCCGGCCTGACTCACTTCTGCGGTTCAGTCCCGCTTGGCGAGGGACGGACCCAAAGCCCGGCGGGCGTTGAGCAGGCTGCGCTGGCGCAAGAGTTCAAGCCGGCGCATCAAGGGAGTCCGGACGGCTGCCTCCTCCTCGCCGGTGAGCGCGGCCGCCTGCACCCCGGCAGGCAGCCAAGCCAGGAGCAGTTCCAGATCGTGCGCCTCGCCCAGATCCAAAGCCATGCGGAGGAGTTTCTTGGCCGAGGGCGAGCCTTTCGGCGCCGCCTTGCCCAGCAGTTCGAGCTGCAGTCCGGCGCGCTTGAGGCGCCGCCGCAGCAGGTGAAAGGACTCCATCGAGGGTTGCCCGAACACGGCGTCCAAGGCGTGCAAGGCCCGCTCGCGGCTCCGGTCGAGGCGGCGCCGCAGCTGCCGCTTGCGCACGCGCCCTTCGAAGATTCGCGGCAGGCGCGCGGCGCGCAGTTCGAACGCGCGGGCGATGGCGCCGAGGTCCGGCGCGGGCTCCGGCGCCGAATCGGGCGTCGCGGATTCCGCGGCCAGCAGGCGATCCCAGACGGGCGCTGCGGCTGGTTGGGCGCGGCGCCGGAGCCGGCGCAGGCTCTCGGCCCGTGACTCGGCGTCGCGCGCGGGCGCGAGCAGCAAGGATTGCCGCCGCAGCCAAGCTTCCTCGCGGCGCAGCGCGGAGCGATCCATCGCGTTGCGCGCCAAGTCCAGGATGGCGCGCAACTTCTTGATTTTGGCCCGGACGCGCGAGCGATCGCGAGGCGGAGCCTGCGCGGATTTGCGGAGCTCAGCGGCTGCGGCGCGGTATTGGGCCTGAGCCAGGCGCAGCAGTTCTGCACCCAGTTCAGCAGTCGGGTCGAGGCCTCGGGTCATGACGGCGCGATGCCTTCAAGATAGCAGCGCTGAACTATTGCGCGGCGACTTCGGCGCGCAGGCGCGCGGCGTCCTCGCGCACGCGCGCGAACAGCTTGTCCATCAGTTCCTGGCGCTTGGAGTAGAGCCGAAATCCCTCGGCGGAGCGCAAATATCCGGCGGCTTCGGGATGGCGCTCGAGCAGCGTGGCCTCGCCGAGTTCGGCGCGCAGGCGCTCGAGGCGGGCGCGCTTGTCCAGCAGCGCCTTGGCCAGGATCGGCATGACGATCGAGTAGTCGCAGGACATGCTCTCGGTGGTCTGCCGATAGTGATCCTTGTCCACCTTGCCCCAGGTGACGGCCTCGGCCGGCGGGCAGGAGGAGAGCGAGCCGTCGGTGACCGGCG
>CAYVPL010000318.1:0-2707 GCA_964453755.1 uncultured Planctomycetales bacterium | reverse complement strand
CATCTCGTCCTCGATGGCCGGCAGGTCCTCTTCGGTGAGAGGGCGCGGCAGTTCGAAGTCGTAGTAGAAGCCGTGCTCGATGGCGGGGCCGATCGCCACCTTGCCGCCCGGGAACAGGCGCAGGACGGCTTCGGCCATCACGTGGGAGACGCTGTGACGGAGCGCGGCGAGGGGTACCGGTCCGGACTGGGGCTCGAAGGGAAGGCTCATGATGGGTGCCCGGGCGCGCCTGACGACCTGTCGGGACGGCCTCGGGGCGGCGATTCTACGGCGCGGCGGCCGAATTCCAGCCGCCGAGACGCCGTTTCTTGGCCTATAATTGAGCACTGGTCATCCCCTGGCCTGCTCGGAATCGGTTTGCCAAAGCTTTGCTGCTCATCCCCTCCCTGCTGATTTCGCTGCTCGGCGCCTCCGGATTCGCATCCGGCAACGCGTTGCTGCACGCGCCCCACGACTCGGTCTACTCGATCGCCAGCGCCCAACTTCCGGACGGCCGAATCATGGCCGTGACCATCGGCAACGAGGGCGCAGTGGTCTTCACCACCGATCGCGGCCTAAGCTGGTCCATGCTCTCCGGCCTCGGCCTGGAGCTCCAGACGCCTTGGGAGGTGACCTATCACCCCGGCCTGCCGGCGGCGGGCGGCGCGGGCCTCTTCCTGATCGGCACCGAAGCCGGCGTCTGGACTTGGGATCCGATGGCGGACGTGGTCGGGACTCTGAACAGCGGCCTGCCGGGCAACGACCTCCACATCCTGGATCTGGAATCCCCGCTGGCCGGCTCCGATGGTCCGGTGATGGCGCTCAGCATCCGCGGCGGCGTCTACCTGCTGTGGCCGCAGAGCATGACCTGGCAGCTCACGCACCAGATGCCCGGCGTCTACGGCCGCCTCGGCTGCGTGGCCCTGAACCCGCACTACGACTCGACGTCGGCGGCGCCCGGCGCCCGCGACATGTTCGTCGGCGCCAGCGGCCTGTTCTACGTTTCCGTGGACGGCGGCCAAAACTGGAACCTGCATCCGCAATTCACCACGCAGGCCGTCTCCCAGATGGAGTGGAGTATCGCCAGTCTGGCCGTGTCGGAGGACTACGCCAACGACCGTCTCATCCTCATGGGGCGCGTGCACTACGAGGTCAGTTACGGCGGCGACTTCGGCGAGATCCTGCGCAGCAGCAACCGCGGCCAGAATTTCGCGCGCGTGACCACGCTGAACTCCGGCATCCTCAACCTGATCAACACGCCTCCGGGCCCGGGCGGTGTGCGCACCTGGATCGCCTCTACGCGCGCCTACCCGAACACCGGCGCCTACCTCGGCATCGGCGTCATCAGCAGCACCGACGGCGGCCTGAACTGGAATCACTTCAACAACCATCAGGACTTCCTGATGGAGCAGAATCCGGGCAAGGTCAGCGGCTACGCGCCTCTGAACTACGAGCTGCAGCTGGCCGTCATGCCGGACTACGGCACGACCGGCGAGGTCTGGTACGGCCGCCAGGAAGGCCTGTTCATCAGCACCGACCAGGGCGTGCACTGGCGGCAGCGCCAGATGCGGGTCGAGCGCGAATTCCGCGACCTGGACACTTCTTTCACCACCGACGGCCGCAAGGCGGTGTTCGGCGCCGGCTACGGCGTCGGCACGGTGGTGCACATTCCGGCGAGCAACCTGGTGATGGGCCTGCCGGATCAGCCGCCCATGATTTATCAGCGCCGGCTCGACGTCTCGCCGAATTTCGTCAACGACGGCAACGTCATCGTCGCCGGCAACGTCACGTTGTGGGGCTGGCAGAGCAAGCAGGTGCCGATCGCCAACCCGCTCAACAAGACCTTCTGGTGGGAGCCGCGCAACCGGGATCCGAACACCCAGCAGAGCCTGACCGGCTTCCCGCGCGTCGTCTCCTATTCGCCAAATTTCGACGGCCGCGGCCTGCCGGGCACCGATCAGACCTACTTCTGGTGCGGCTGGGACTTCGGTCCCTTCCGCTCCGAGGACAACGGGCTGACCGCGGAACCGCTGCATCAATTGTCAAACGGCGGCACCGCGGGCGAGATGACCTGCTTCGCCATCGCGCCCACCTACGACGCGGCCGGCGCGCGCACGGACGCCTACACCGCCGACGGCAGCGGCCGGATCTACCGGCTGGTCAACGATCAGTGGCAGGAAATCGTGGATCTGGGGCCGCTGGTCGAGGACATGGTCATCGTGCCGAACTGGAGCCGGCCCGGCAATCCCACTCTTTACGCCGCTCTGGCCGGCGCGCCTTACGTCGTGCGCATCGTGGACGATCCCGTCAACTTCCAGGTGCAGAACGTCGGCGTCGGCCTGCCGGACATCTACGCCAACGGCCTGGCATGCCATCCGGATTTCGCCAATCATCCCGTCCTCTATCTCTCGACCTTCGGCTCGGGCGTGTGGAAGCTCGACATGTCGGTCGGCTCGCCGGTGTGGCAGCGCGTCGGCACGAACTTCCCGCGGCTGTGGTGCCGAGACGTGGCGCTGTCCGCGGACTTCGAGAACGACGGCTTCGTCTACGCCGCCACGCAGGAAGGCATCTGGGCGGTGCGCGACCAGGTCGGCGCCTCGTGGGGCTCGCTGACCACGCAGGGCTCGCGCGACGAGACCGACGAGTCCTTCCAGTACTACCAGCCGAACGACCCCGCGAATCCGGCACCGGACCACGCCTGGCCGTGGAACGAGGCCAAGCGCTGGGC